>CAYUZM010000995.1:523-2772 GCA_964449665.1 uncultured Solibacteraceae bacterium | reverse complement strand
CGAGGTGCGCTTTCGCGCGCGGGTCAGTTGGACTTTCGCCAACCCAGGCGGGGGGTTCCGCAGTGGACTCGTGTTTGAGCAGGAGTACGAGGCCGGTGGTGGCGCAAGCGCACCAGCGCCGGAAACCGTGCCGGAGGACGTGGACTACTACGAAGTGCTCCAGATCAATCCCAAAGCGGACATGGACACGATTCACCGCGTATTCCGTCTGTTGGCGCAACGCTTCCATCCCGACAACCACGAATCGGGCGATCCGGAGATGTTCCGCAAGATCTACGACGCCTACAAGGTGCTGAGCGAGCCCGCTCACCGCGCCGCGTACGACGCGCAGTTGCAGAGCATCCAAAGCAAGCGCTGGAGGATTTTCGACCAGCCGCGGGCGGCTTCGGGTGTCCACGCCGAACGCAAGAAGCGCCAGGGAACGCTCGCGTTGCTCTATGTGAAGCGCATGCAGTCGTCCACCCAACCGGGAATGTCGCTTCCGGAACTCGAAGATCTGCTGGGCGTGCCTCGGGAACATCTCGAGTTCAGCCTCTGGTACCTCCGCGAGAATGGCCTGATCACGCGCACCGATGGCGGACGAATTGTCATCACGGCGAAGGGCGTCGACGAAGCCGAGCGGCTGGAAGAGGCCGAGGGGCCGAAGCTGTTCCTGATGCCCGCCGCCGAAGAACCGCACCAACCGAACTGAGCCGGCAATAAAAACGGAGCCGGCAATAAAAAGCCGCCGGACGTATTGGGGTTCCGTCCGGCGGTGCATTCTCGCGCGGCTGTTGGAGACTAGCCGCGCGGATTCGATTGATCTGTTGGTGGCGTCTAGCCGAGCAAGCCGCCGTGACCGAGAGAAGCCAGTTCCCAGCCCGAGATGCGATAGCGGGAGAGCATGGGCGGCATGAGCAAATCGACCACGTTGGGCTTGGCCGACCGGAAGCAGCCCGGCGCGGAAACGATGGGCACGTCTTCCTTGTAGCCGAACAGCAGCAGGTTGCCGGGTTCGACAGGCGCGAGAAACTTCTCAATGTGACACTCGATGCGCGCAAGCGAGCGTCCCACCACATCTTCCGGGCCGGCCGGAGCGGTTGTCGACGCCACCAGGATGCAGGTCGGCTTGGTCCGCAGCAGGTGCTGCATGGACCGCGCGACGTGCGATTCGTCTTCCACGCAGGCAAGGACGTAGTTGGCCGTCACGCCAAAACGCTCCAGCCTCTGCCGCATGATGTTCTCAAACAGTTGCCGCGCGCGGTCGCCCGATGCCGGGTCGGAGTAGAGCACGGCGACGGCCGGCTGCCGGATCGGGCGAGCTTGCAGAATCGGCCCGCGTTCGCGAAGAATCGAGACCACGGCCTCCAGTTGCGCCTGGGCGACGGCGAAAGGTGCGCTTTTGACGGTGGCGATGCGCTGGCCCGCCTTGGCATGGCTGAAGTTGGTCGCAGTGGCGATGACGATGCTTGCGGTGCAGTTGATCTGCTTGAGCAGATCGTCATCCACCAGCACACAGCAATCTTCGGTCGCGAACAGATTGGCACGGCCTCCGGCGGCCAGGCGAACCTCCAGGCATCCGCAGCCCATTTCGGTGCCGACTGTCTGCACCGCATGGTCTTCGCCAATCTCGCCTTCTTCCAGCTCGGTAACCCAAACTTGCGCCATTCCCTCCGTTTCCAACAGCCGGACGTCTTCCTCGCTTATGACATGCCCCTTCGCGAGCAACTTGCGCCCGCCTGGCTTAAAAATAGTGCAGCAAAGAATCCTCCCTGCGGATTCCTTAATGTCGACAGTCTGAGCTTTCATCTTTTCCCTCTGAGGGGATGGACTAGTACTTCTAGTCCTGTCCCAATGAGCTAAATCCTACACCTTACGGCACTCGCTTGGGAAGTACTTTTTTGATTAAATCGTGCGGATTAAGGCGACAAATCACACGAATGTACTCCCGGCCCGGGACTTCTCCACATCTTCGGTGAAAAGGCTTCTCTGGTCACAAAGCCTCACCGGTACCCGGCTACGCTGAGAATATGTTCGGCTGTAGGAAAAAAAATCTCAGAGGAATACTACCTAGATTTGTGGGCTATTCCCCAATTTTTTTCGCGAGCACTGCTGTGGCAGATGTTACCAAAGGTCGGACACTTGTCTTGCCGGTCCTATAACTATTTGATATGACACGGAAACCGCCTGCCATGCCGGTAGCCAGCGGTACCCGGGCACACCGAAGAGACTTCCCCGGTCAATCATGTTTCGCCGGCTTTCGGGCAAGG
>CAYUZM010000995.1:0-513 GCA_964449665.1 uncultured Solibacteraceae bacterium | reverse complement strand
TCAGCAGGTTCGACCGAACCGCCTTCGACAACTTGACTTCGGGCATGGGTGAAACCCCGAATTCCATGCCGCAGGTACGCGTACGCCCGTTCCACGGCGCATGGGTGCGCAAACAGTTCTCCTCCCAACGGCCGATCCAGGGAAAATCATCGCGCTTCCAGCGATAGCCGAATGCCACCCCCAGGCGTGGGGAAAATGCTCGGAAGAACGCCTCAGGCTGGCCGGGGTCGAGGAGGTGCGCCGTATAGCCCGCGCTCCGTTCGGCCGCCGGATAGAGACGAAGGTCGAAGGTCGTTCCATCGGCCATCGGGCAGTGGGGCCAATCGAACTCGGCGCCCGCTTGCTGCCAGGCCATCAAGCCGCCGGTGAAGTCGCCCTCGAACACCTTCGAACGCCCGGCACTGGTCTCGAACTGCGTCACGCCCCGCTCGACGAACGGCTCTCCCATGGTGACGTGCTGCGTCCAGGCCGTGGGCCAGTCACTTGACGAGGCCCAGAAGATTCTGAAGGTGG
>CAYUZM010000994.1:2085-2782 GCA_964449665.1 uncultured Solibacteraceae bacterium | reverse complement strand
TTGAAGAAGCGTTGCGTGCTCGCCCTGCTGCTGGACAAGGGCTGCGTGGTGAACTCACTCTACAATTACCCGACGAACATGGTTTTCTTCACCACGCCGGAACTGCTCGAAATCGGCGGCATCCCGATGACCTCGCTGAACGACAAGCCAGTCCGCGTCGAAGCGCTGAAGTACTATCGCCGCGTGGCCGAGCACTACGGTCTCGATATCCACCAGTACGAGCATGTGGAGCGAATCGAAGGCAGCGATGGCGCATTCAACGTGCACACCATGCCGCGCACCGGCGGCCCTCAGCGATACGAAGCGTCCAAGGTGATTCTCTCCACCGGTTACTATGACCGGCCCAACATGCTGGGCGTTCCCGGCGAAGACCTTCCCAAAGTGATTCACTACTACAAAGAGGCGCACCCTTACTACGGCCACGACGTCGCCGTGGTGGGCGCGAAGAATTCGGCCGCCATCGCGGCGCTTGAGCTGTGGTGGACCGGCGCGCGCGTCACGCTCATTCACCGCGGCGAGGGCATCCACGCGAACGTGAAGTACTGGATCAAGCCGAACATCGAGAACCGCATCAAGAATGGCGAGATTCCGGCATTCTTTCGATCGCGCATTGTGGAGATCCTGCCGGAATCCATTCGCATCGAAACGCCGGACGGACTGAAGGAGTTGAAGAACAACTTTGTCTTCTCCATGACCG
>CAYUZM010000994.1:0-2075 GCA_964449665.1 uncultured Solibacteraceae bacterium | reverse complement strand
CCGGCTACAGCCCCGACGTGGACTTCCTCGCCGCGCACGGCATCACCTTCGATCCCGAAACGCGCCGTCCCTACACCCATCCCGAAACGCTCGAAAGCGCGCGGCCCGGCATGTACCTTGCGGGCGTGCTCGTGGCCGGCATGCACACCAACGAGATCTTCATTGAGAACGGCCGCTTCCACGGCGCGCAAATCGCCGGCGACATCGCGCAAAAATTGGGCGTCTGACATCGAAATCCGGTTCAAGGAGAGTCCCATGAAACGCACCTCCGCGCTGCTCCTGCTATGCTGCTTGCCCGTCCTCGGCCAGAAACATCCGCTGGAGATGCTGATCGATGCCGCACGCCAGCAATCACCCGCGCTCAAGGAACTGCTGCCCGCCAACATCCACGCGCTCAAGGAACGCGGTGGCGCGGCCGTGTGGGGCCAGGACTTCCTCTTTGCCGTTGAAATGGAAACTACACCCACCATCTCCATCGACCGCCAGGCGCCGCTCACGCTCACACGCGTACCCAATTCGAATCTCTGGTACCGGCTGATGCGTCTACGCTCCGGCGTGACGCATTCCTACGAGTTCTTCTCCAACGGCCAACCGATGAGCCTGCTTTACGCCTATGACGTTGCCGGCTACAACTTGGACTCCTACCCTCGTGCCGGAGTGCCGCGCGGCGTCATGTCCGCGAAACAGACGCTGGCCAGCCGGATCTATCCGGAGATGACCGCGGACTACTGGGTTTACGCTTCACCCGGCGTCGACCCCTCCCGCCCTTCGCCTGTCATGATCTGGCAGGACGGTGAGGCCATGACCGGGGCGAAGGACCTTGTTCGCATGCGCCTTGCCATCGTGACGGAAAACCTGGTCCATCAAAAACTGATCCCGCCCATGGTCCACGTGCTCATTTCTCCGGGAACGATTCCCGGCGGCGGCGTGAGAAAGTCCATACGCGGACCGCAATACGGGGAGATCTCCAATCGCTATGGCCGTTACCTGTTGGAGGAGATTCTGCCGGAAGTGGCCAAGACCTACCGGTTGCGCCAGGACGGCTACTCGCGCGCCATTGGCGGACTGTCGGCCGGCGGCATCTGCGCCTTCAACGCCGCGTGGCACATGCCCAATGAGTTCAGCCGTGTCTATTCGCACGTCGGCGCCTTTGTCTCCCCGTCTGAGGCCTCGGCCGTGGATGGCGGCCACCTCTATCCGTTCAAAGTGAGACGCGAACCGAAGAAGAACTTGCGCGTGTGGCTCTCCAGCGGTACTTACGATTACGAATATCCGAGCGGCAGCTTTCCCCTCCAGAATATTCACCTCGCAAATTCGCTGAAGCTGCGCGGCTACGACTTCCACTTTCGCTTCGGAGAAGCCATGCACAGCGGCGGCCAGCCTTCGTTGGATCTGCCGGAACTCCTCGCCTGGCTCTGGCGCGGCTACGATCCTGCCCGGACCCAGCAGGAATTCGAGATGGAAGAGTCCGAAAAAACAAAGCCGCTGTTCCGCGTGCAGATCGCCAATCGCGACTCCTGGTAGCGGCATTCCCGTGTGGCGCTCACGCCGCCTCATGCGACAATAACTCGTCCGCCAAGGACCTACTATGAATCGCCGCCATGGGGTCCTGGCCCTTCTCATCCTTCTCTTTGCCATCACCTATCTGGACCGCGTCTGCATCTCCATCGCCGGTCCGCGCATGCAGCAGGAACTCGGCATCGACAGCATCGGCTGGGGCTGGGTCACGGGCATGTTCACCCTCGCCTATTGCATCTTCGAGATTCCTACAGGCACGCTGGGCGACCGCATTGGGCGACACCGTCAGCAGCGTATCGAGGGTGAGCCGCCCGTCCTTGACGGCCCGCAGGGTCACATAGGCGGTCATCAGCTTGGTGGTGGAGGCCGGATACCACGGCATCGTGGCATTCTCGGCCTGCAACACCTTGCCGCTGTTGGCCTCGATCAGCAGCAGCGCCTCGGCGTGCGAAGCCGACGGCGCGAACGCTATCAACGGCGCGAACGCGGTCAGGAGAGCGGCGGCTCCGAGCCTGCAGGCCCGGACGATGGAAGTCGCGTGTTGGGGCACGGGTTCT
>CAYUZM010000993.1:0-2783 GCA_964449665.1 uncultured Solibacteraceae bacterium | reverse complement strand
GGAGATGGAGCACCTGGCGTATGAGGCAGGCCGGCGCGGGTTCAGCGAGACGCCGCTGGGGCGGGTGCCGGAGCAGATTGCGACGATGCGGAGGCTGCTGGCCCGCCGGGAATAGGCGCGTCAGGCGTGGAGCATGTCGCGGAGGCGTTTGACGACGTCAGGGCGCGCGGCGTGGACGTTTTTGGCTTCGTTCGGGTCGTCGTGGTGGTCAAACAAGAGGGGCGGCGGCGTGGGGGCGGCGTGGGCATTGCTGCCGGCGGGGCGCGGCCGGGCGGCGGCAGCGGGATCGAAGCCGGTGATGAGTTTGTAGCGGCCGTCGGTGACCATGCGCCACTGGTTGAGTCCGCTGCGGAGGAATTCGCGGTGGCGTTTGCGTTTTCCTTCAAAGACGGGGCGCAGGGAGCGGCTATCCATGGTGGCGGGCTTTTCGATGGCGGCGTAGTCGAGCGCGGTGGCGGCAAGGTCGTGGACGCTGGCGTGAGCGTTGGAGCGAATGCCCGAAGGGATGCCGGGTCCGGCGGCGATGAGGGGCACGCCAACGCTTTGCTGATAGGGAACGGACTTGGCCCAGCGGTTGTGGTCGCCTAGCATTTCGCCATGATCGCTGGAGAAGACCACGATGGTGTGGTCGAGTTGCTTGCGGCGGCGAAGTTCGTCGATGTAGCGGCCGATCCAGCGATCGAGGTTCTCGCACATGGCGGTGTAGTTCTGGCGGATCGCTTTGTGGACGGCCGGATCGAACTGGTTGTTGCGGAAGGGTTGCGGGTAGGCGCGTCCTCGGACTCGCTTTTCCATGGCGGCGGTGATATCCATGGGGCCGTGGGGGCCCGTGAAGTTGACCTGGAGGAACCAGGGCTTGCCGGCTGGGGCGCGGCGGAGGAGATCGAGGCCGTTCTGGCCGATCCAGTTGTCGCAGTAGGCGGCGTCGGGAAGGGGGGTGGGAAAGGTGTCCTTGTACTCTTCGCGCTGGGCGAAGTCGTCGATGTGAGCTTGCAGGAGGCCCCGCTGTTCGAGCATCGCCATATAAGGGTCGGTGGGGCGGCCCGCGATTTGGACGCTGCGGGGAGCGTCGCGTTTGCCGGCGTTGTCGATGGCGTCGGAGAAGCCCCATTCACGGGTGAGGCGGCGGCCGTCGGAGCCCCAGTCGAGGGATTTTTTGTGGAGGTCGAGTTTGCCGCAGGCAAGGGTGTGGTAGCCGGCGGTTCGGAGGAGTTGGTAGAAGGTGGGTTGTTGGAGGGGGAAGTCCTGGCCGTTGTTGGCGACGCCGCATTTTTCGTACTCGCAGCCCGAGGCCAGGCAGGCGCGGGACGGCGCGCAGAGGGGCGAAGGGACGACGGCGTGGGTTATTTCCATGCCGCGTTTGCGGAGGGCGTCGAGATGGGGGGTGCGGACGTCGAGATGGGAGTTCCAGGAGCCCCAGTCGGGACGCCATTGGTCGGGAAAAAGGAGCAGAATGTTGGGTGGCTGAGGCGAGGCTGCGGGAATGAGAGCGGTGGGGAGTGCGCCCGCAAGCACACACCGGCGAGTGAGACCCATTGGACGGAAGTATATCGCTTCATGAAAGCATTTGCAGAGAGAAAATAGCGCCGTGCATGTGTGGATCCAGAGGTTTGTGAGACGGTTGGGGCAGTGTGGCGGCGCGTGTGAAGGATCTCTTCATTTGGAAACACCGCCATTTCGTCCGCGCAGGGCGCGGAAGCGCAAATCGAGAGGCTGGGAGGCGTGTCGCACTCGGTTCGTGCACTGGTGAGCGCGCGTCATGAGTGCGAAGTCGATAGGCCGGGAACGTAGGGATGGTCAGGCGGGCCTATACTTGATCTGTGGCTGACGAGGGACAGGCGCCGGGCGGGGAGATTACCGTGCTCTTGCGGCAGTGGGAGGCGGGGAACGAAGCGGCGTTGGGGCCACTGCTGGAGAGGATTTATCCGCGGCTGAAGGAAGTGGCGGGGGCGTTGTGCCGGGGGGAGCGGGCGGGGAGTTTGATGCAGGCGACGGGGCTGGTGAACGAGTTCTATGTGCGGCTGCTGGAGCAGCGCGAACTGCGGTTTGAGAACCGGAATCACTTTCTGAGTCTGGCGGCCCGGCTGATGCGGTGGATTCTGGTGGACCAGGCGCGGCGGGAGGGGGTTGTGCGGTGGGGGGCGGCGGTGAAGGTTCCGCTACACGAGGAGTTGGCGTGGGTGGAGGCGGGGGGCGAGCGGATGGTGGATTTGAACCGGGCGCTGGAGGAGTTGGAGGCGCTGGACGCGCGGAAGTGCCGCTTGGTGGAATTGCGTTACATGCTGGGGCTGACCGCGGAGGAGGCGGCGGAGGTGGCGGGCGTGTCGAAGGCGACCGTGGATCGCGAGTTACGGTTTGCGCGGTCGTGGCTGTATGACCGGTTGGGAGCGAAATGAGTCACTGCGGCAGGCGTTTGCGCCAACCAAGTACATGGGAGCGATGAAGACCGAGCACGAGAACTGGGGCCAGATTCAAGAGCTGTTCCACAGCTTGTCGCCGTTGCCCGTGGAGGAGCGGGCGAAGGCGCTGGAGGCGTTCCCTGCCCTGCGGGCGCGTGTGATGGAGTTGCTGGCGGCCGACGACGCGGCGGCGGAGGCAGCATCGGGGGCGGCGAGCGGGTGCGCGGGGGGGGCGGCGCAGAGCGCTCCCAGGATTGGCGGCTACCGTGTGGTGCGGCAGTTGGGCGCGGGAGGCATGGGGACGGTGTGGCCGGTGGAGTGGGAGACGTCGGGGTTCACGGTTCGGGGGGCTCTGAAGCTGTTTGCGGCTCGGGTTGATTGGCC
>CAYUZM010000992.1:0-2786 GCA_964449665.1 uncultured Solibacteraceae bacterium | reverse complement strand
CGCCCCCCAACCCAAACACGCAGGCACCCGAAACACCGCCTTAACCGCCAGTGCCAGCACCACGTTCTGCCGGTTCACCGCCGCCGTCCGCCGCGCGGGCCCCAGCAAAAACGGCAGCCGCGCCAACCCGCCGCTCAGAAACACAACATCGGCCGTCTCCAGCACCGCATCGAAGCCGCCCGACCCCAATGCCACGCTCAAATTCGCCGCCGCCATCGCCTGCGCGTCGTTCACCCCGTCCCCCACCATCGTCACGTGCCCGGTCTCCCGCCGCAGCTGCTCCACCGCCCCCGCTTTGTCGGCCGGCAACATCTCGGCGTGAATCTCATCCACCGCCAACTGCCGCCCAATCCGTTCCGCCGTCTGACGATTGTCCCCGGTTAGCATCACAACCCGCCCCACGCCCATCTTCCGCAGCCGCGCCAAACTCTGGCTCGCCTCCGCACGCACCGGATCGTCCATCAAAAACGCCGCCCAAACCCGCTCCTTCGTCCCGCACACCACCAGACTGCCCGTCTGCCGGTCCCCCTCCGGCAACCGCGCCAGCACCTCCTCGGAATCAAACCCCTTCTCTTCCAACATGCGGATGCTCCCCGCCCAAAAATACTCGCCCTCCACCTCCGCCTCGGCCCCCCGCCCCAGATAATTCTGAAAGCCGGACACCCGCGCCACCCGCACGCCCTTCTCCTTGGCATAGGCCCGCACCGCGTTCGCCAGCGGATGCGTACTCGCGCTCTCCAGCGCGGCCAGCCGCTCCAACACCTCCGTCTCCGTCTTCCCATTCAGGCAAACCACATGCCGCACCCGCGGCTCGCCCTCGGTCAGCACGCCCGTTTTATCGAAAGCCACCGCGCGAATCCGCGCCGCTTCTTCCAAAAACGCCCCGCCCTTCACCAGCACCCCGTTCCGCGCCGCCGACGCCAACGCCGCCACCACGCTCACCGGCGTCGAAATCACCAGCGCGCACGGACACGAAATCAACAAAATCACCATGCTCTGATAAAACCAAGCCGACCAAGTCCCATGCCCCAACAGCGGCGGCACCACAAACACCAACAGCGCCACCAGCAGCATCGCCGGCGTATAGATGCGCGAAAACCGCTCCACAAACTGCTCGCTCGGAGCCCGCCTCTGCTGCGCGCGCTCCACCATCCGCACAATGCGCGAAAGCGTCGTATCGGCCGCCGTCCGGGTCGTACGGATATCGAGCAGCCCATCGCCGTTCATCGTCCCCGCGAACACCTCATCGCCCGGCTCTTTCCACACCGGTACGGACTCGCCCGTGATCATCGCCTGGTTCACGTCCGACGCGCCCGCCATCACCTCGCCATCGCACGGCAACCGTTCGCCCGGCCGCACCCGCACCACCGCCCCCAACGGCACCTGGTCCACCGCCATCCGGTGCTCATGATCGTGATGCACCACCGCCGCATCCCCCGGCGCAAGCTTCATCAACGCAATCACGGCCTTCCGCGCCCGCGCCAGCGAATAGCTCTCGATCAGCGCCGCCGTGGCAAACAGAAATGCGAGCGACGCCCCCTCCAGGTACTCGCCCAAATACGACGCTCCCAGCATCGAGATCGTCACCAGCAGATTCATGTCCGGCTGCACCCGCCGCAGCGAATGCCAGGCCTTCGGCAACACGAAAATGCTCCCCAACGCCATCGCTCCCAGGCACAGCGCAACGGCCAATGCGGGCATCGATTCGCCCGCGTGCTCATGGTGCAAAATCGCGTCCCACACGCCCCCATGCGCCTGCCCCTGCACCACCATCGCCGCCGCCAGCAACAACCCGCTTCCGCCCGCCAGCAGCGCCCGCTGCCACCTCTGCCACCAACTGGCCCGCTCGCGGACGTCTCTCCACACCTCGGCCTTCATCCCCGTCTCGGCCACGGCCTGCTCAATTCCCTCGGCCGGAATCCGCCCCGGGTCGAATTCCACCGTCATCTTGGCCTGCAACACGTCGAAGCGAAGGTCGTAAATCCCTTTGCGCGCAGCCAGTTGGCGGCGAAGGACAGACACCTCCTCGGCGCAATCCATCCCGTGGATCCGATAGTCGAGCGTCGAGCGTGTGGCGGCCGGAGGCACTGTCTTCAGAGTATAGGAAGCGCCCCGGTCCCCGAAAGATGCAACAGACCTGCATCAAAACCCAGCATCAAATCAACGCCCATCCTCCGCCCCACAACAACCCCAGCCGCGCCCGCACCACATTTGCACCCCTCACCCCCTCCCGGCGCTATGCTAAAACTTCCCTCATGCACGACATCATCCCCTTCCTGGCCGGGTTCGCCATCGTGCTCGCCGCCGCCAAACTCGCCGGCGAACTCGCCGAACGCCTCGGCCAGCCCTCCGTCCTGGGCGAACTCCTCGCCGGCGTTATCCTCGGCAACTTCGCCCTCACCGGCGCCACCTGGTTCGACTTCCTCTCCCACAACGAAATCCTCCACGCCCTCGCCGAAATGGGCGTCATCCTCCTGCTGTTTGAAGTGGGTTTCGAATCGCGCCTCTCCGACCTGATCTCCGTCGGCAAATCCGCCTTTCTCGTCGCCACCATCGGCGTCGTCGCCCCCATGGGGCTCGGCTACGGCGTCTCCTCCTTCCTCTTTCCCCAAGGCGGCTGGTGGCTCCACATCTTCGCCGGCGCAACGCTTTCGGCCACCAGCGTCGGCATCACCGCGCGCGTCTTGAAGGACCTCAACCGCACCGAGTCCCGCGAAGCCAAAATCGTCCTCGGCGCCGCCGTCATCGACGACGTGCTCGGCTTGATCGTCCTCGCCGTCGTCAGC
>CAYUZM010000991.1:0-2788 GCA_964449665.1 uncultured Solibacteraceae bacterium | reverse complement strand
AAATCCGGTACACCACTGGCACGCGGCAAGCGTATTGGCGCTGACGTTGCCCTGGCCGGTGACGATGGGCACGACGTAGCGTGCGAAGCCGATATTCACGGCGGTTTTGTCGTTCACGCGAATGGCGGCTCCGATGCGGGGCAGGAAGATATTCTTCGGCGTTGGAAAGGGCTTCCGGTTGCTGTCGCTGGTGAAATTCCAGACGCCGTTAAACGTGGGCCGCGAGAGCGCGACCAGATCGGCGGGAATAACGGGCGGGGTTTTCTGCATCGCTTCGTTCGGAGCAGAAAGATCGAGGAAGCGCGAATAGGTGTCGAGGTCGTCGTAGGGCGCCGACTCCCATTCCCAACGGACCCCCAGGTTCAGCGTGACGCGGCGGCTGATCTTCCAGTCGTCGTGAACGAATGCGCCGAGGAAGGGGACGCGCTGGGTCTGGAAAGGAAATCCGCGCGCCGTGGTGCGCTGATCGACGGTTCCGAGCAGGAAGGACGCGTGGGCGTCGCCGCTGAGGGCGGTGTTCGGGGATAGATAGGTGCTGGCGGTCTGGTCGGGGTAGAACTGCATGTTCATCAGGTTCGGAAAGACTCCGATGCCGACGTGGTAGCGGTACTCGGCGCCCATCTTGAGATAGTGCGAGCCGCGCGCCTGCGACATCTTGCCGCTGAAGGCGTAGTGATGCGGATGCTGATACCAATAGCTGCCTTTTCCGTAGTTGGACGTGGTCTGGCCGTTGATCACGATGTTGGGGTAATAGATCAGCGGCATGTCTTTGACGTAGGGCTGATACCACGGGTTGTTGGGCCAGAACTCGGCGAGGCCGGCTTCGCCGACGGCGGATTCGGGGGCGTCGTAGTCGTCTTCGAGCATGGCGTAGCTGCCGCGGAAGTTAAGAACCGTAGTGGGCGAGAGCGTGTAGACCAAGTCGCCCGCGACGTTGCGCGAGTTCATGATGCCGCCGTTGTCGTTGGGCATGGCGCGCGAGTTGTTGGGCGTGTAGTTGGGCTGGACGAGCGTGGTACGGAATTGCGAGTAACGGCCGAAGACTTTCAGATTGTCGCTGATGTTCCAATCGGTCTTATTGGAAATATTGGCGTTCTTCATCGGCCATGGGTAGGAGATGCGGAAGTTGTTGGAGCCTGCGAGGTCGTCGCCGGGGTTGTTGGGCCCCCAGAAATCGCCCATGATTTTCCGCGCCGTGGAATCGATGCGGTTCTGCGGAATGACGTTACCCGCGAAGGGCTGGCGGGTGGCGGTGTTGGTGGCCACGTTGAGGACGGTGGTGGTGGGGTCGAAGATGGTGCGGAGGCCGCCGGCGCGGGTGAGGGATCGTGAAAAGTCTCCGGTCTGCTCCAGTGCGGTGGGCATGGTGCGGACGGCGTCGCGCGGCTCCTTGGTTCTCCAGCCTTCATACGTGAAGAAGTTGAAGAGCTTGTTCTTCTTGATCGGCCCGCCTACGGTGCCGCCCCAGATGTGGTTGCGGACGAAGTTTTTGGTGCGGTTGGTGGGATTGAGGATGGCGTTGAATTTCGGGTTGCGTCCGAAGTAGTAAGTGGTTCCGTGAATTTCATTCGTGCCCGACTTCATGGAGACGGACATGATGCCGCCGGCGGAGTGGCCGAATTCGGCGTCGACGGAGTTTTGCTGAATGGAGAACTCCTGCACGGCGTCCATGGGCGGGGCATAGGAACCTTTGGGCCCAATTTGAATGGGCGCGCCGTCGAGCAGCAGGTCGTTCTTGGTGCTGGTGCTGCCGCCGACGTCCATTTGAGACGAAGACCACATAAAGAAGGGATTCTTCTCCGACGTATAGCGGCTGACGACGGCCGGGTCGAGCAGCGCGAGCGTGAAAGGATTACGCGCTTTGACAGGAAGCTCCATCAGCATCTTGCGGTCGACTGTCAGCTCGCGCGTGGTGGTATTGAACTGGAGCGTGACGGCCGAAGCGGAGACGGTGACCGATTCGGCGGTGCCGCCGGGTTTCAGGCTGAAATCGACGGTCACATCGGCGCGGGTCTGCACAAGAACGTTCTCATGAACGGCGCGGGCAAAGCCGGCGAACTCGGAGGAGACCGTATAGGGGCCGGGCTGGACGTTGTCGAAGAGATAGGCGCCGTTGGCGCCGCTGGAGCGTGTGGCCACGACGCCGGTGGCATCGTTGCGGAGCGTGACGGTTGCGCCGACGATGGCGGCGTTTGAAGAATCGGTGACGGTTCCTTGCACTTTGCCGCGAAAATCCTGTCCCAGCAAGGCAGCGGCGAAGAAGAAGAGAGCGGACGAAATTCGTAGGGCTTTCATATACATTCCTTCCCTAACGGAGTTTGTGCAAGACTGCCATATGTAAAATTCAATGTCAATCAAAGAATCGGGCTCGGCCGGACCATGCGGCGGCTGGCGTGGCGGCTGTAGTAGCGGCTGGCGTAGCGGCTGTAGTGGCGGCTGGCGCTGTGGCTGGTGCTGTGGCCGGACGCGCGGCTGGCGGTGGCGGCGTAAATACATGGGCGGATGAGCGGATCGTAAGGTATACACTTGTGGCTAGTTACGATCTCGAACGGCCGGAGAATTTATGAAGATACAAGTCAACAGCGATAAGACGATTGCGGTCGATGCCAGCCTGACGAAGTTTGTAGAGGGCGAAGTGAAGCGGGTGTTGGGGAGGTTCGCGGGAAGGCTGACACGCGTGGAGATCCATCTCAACGACGTGGACAACAAGAAGTCGGGCCAGGCGGACAAGCGGTGTCTGGTGGAGGCGCGTCCCGCGGGCGACCGGCCTCTGAGCGCGAGCGCGAAG
>CAYUZM010000990.1:0-2790 GCA_964449665.1 uncultured Solibacteraceae bacterium | reverse complement strand
TGCGGATCAAGGCGTTGTTTGACGGCGGCCATGGCGGCGATGATGCCGGGCCTGTACTGGAGCGCGAGCAGATTCGCCTTTCGTTTGCCGAGGCCGTGCTCGGCGCTAACCGTACCACCGAGTGACACCGCGTGGCGGGCGAGTTCGATCATGAGTTGGCGGCCCAGGGTGTCTTGCCCGCTGGTGGCGGGGAGGATGTTGGCGTGGAGGTGGGCGTCGCCGATGTGGCCGAATAGGACGTACTGGCCGGGAAAGTGGCAGGTGAGGACGGCGTGGTAGTGTTCGAGCATTTCGCGGTTGCGCGCAAGCGGGACGGCGAAATCGGATCCAAGCTTTTGGAAGCCGTTGCGGCGGACGAGGTCGTTCACCTTTTCAGGGAGTGAGTGGCGAAAGGCACGGAAGCGTTCGCGGTCCTGCGGGGTGGAGGCGACCCAGGAGTCGTCACGGAGGCCGGGCAGGCCGAGCGATACGGGCCACTCGGGTGAGGTCGTTTCGACGATGAGCGCAGCCGCTGCGGCCTGCTGGTAGAGCAGGCGTAGGGAGTGGGCGTCAAGGTACTCGATCATGCGCAGGGAGGGCTCGGGGCGGCACCTCTCGACGGCGTCGAGCGCGGTGGCATCGGTATCGAAGAAGAGGACGGCGGAGTCGATGGTGGGCGGCGTGGGAAGCAGTTGCAGTTCGGCTTCGAGGACGACGGCGAGCGTGCCTTCGGAGCCGGTGATGAGGTCGATCCAATCCATTCCGGGCGCGAGCGGATACCCGGCCGTGTTCTTGGTGGTGGCCGGCAGTTGGATGGCGGGCACGTCGAAGTCGATGGCGTCGCCCCGGCGGAAATGGCGGCGCGTGCCATCGGCGAAGGCTACGTGAAGCGAGAGAATGTGGCGGCGCGTGGAGCCGTATCTATAGCTGCGCGAACCGCTGGCGTTGGTGGCAATGGAGCCACCCACGGATGCGGTCCACTCGGTGGGGTCGGGGGCGTAGAACTGGCCGGTGCGGGCGGCGGCGGCGTTAAGGTCACGAAGGGTGACGGCGGCTCCGGCGAGGGCGCGGCCGCGTTCGATCACCACGCGGTTGAAGTGGCGCATGGAGACGAGCCAGCCGCCCCGCGGACAACAGCCGCCGGTGACGCCGGTGGCCGAGCCCACGATCGTAACGGGAATAGACGCAGCGTTCGCTTCGGCAAGTAGGGCCGAAAGCTCTTCGGGCGTGGCGGGCGAGAGTTCCCGGTCGGGGTTCCCAACATAACCGGAGGCGTCTTGCACCTATACCTCTCCGCCGCTACACCTCTCCGCACCTACACCTTTCCGCACCTACACCTCAAGGATGACCGGCATGATCAACGGGCGGCGTGAGGTTTGTTTGGAGATGAAGCGCTTCAGATCGGCGCGAACCTTTTCCTGCATCACGCCCCGGTCGCCGCGATCTTCGGGCGATGACGTTTCGAGCGTCTTGGCGACGACCTGGCGCGCCTGCTGCATGAGGTCGGCCCCATTCTCCATTTTGGACATGAAGCCGCGGGAGACGATTTCGGGCAGGCCTTCCGATTTGCCGCTGTGCTTATTGATGGCGATGATCGGCAAAACGAAGCCATCTTCGGAGAGGTGGCGGCGGTCGCGGATGACGATGTCGTCGACGAATTCGTCGATGGAACCGGAGTCGATGCAGACGCGGCCGACAGGCACTTTCGCGCCTTTGCGCGCGCCGCGTTTATCGATCTCGAGAGTCTCGCCGGTTTCGAGGATGAACGCTTCCTGCACGCCATTCACGCGCATGTGCTGGGCATGGGAGGCGTGGATGGACATCTGGCGGTATTCGCCGTGGATGGGAAGAAAGTATTTGGGCCGCAGGAGATTGAGGAGCAGCTTGCATTCTTCGGCGCTGGCGTGGCCGGAGACGTGGACCGGCGGGGTCATGTTGCCGTAGATCAACTCGGCGCCGCGGCGGGCGTAGTGGTTGATCATGCGGTAGATGCCCTTTTCGTTGCCGGGGATCATGCGGGCGCTGAGGACAACGGTGTCGCCGGGCGAAATCGAAAGCTGGCGGTGGTTGTCGACGGCGACACGCGACATGGCCGACATGGGCTCGCCCTGGGTGCCGGAAAGCATGACGGTGACCTTGTTGCGGGCGACGGACATGATGTCCTGCGGGCGCAGCAGCAGGTTGTCCGGGATGGTGAGCAGGCCGAGGTTGTGGGCAATCTCGGTGACCTCCAACATGCTGCGGCCGAGCAGGCCGACCTTGCGGCCGTACTCGTGCGAGAGATCGATGATCTGCTGCATGCGGTGGATCGACGTGGAGAACGAGCTGACGACGACGCGGTGTTCGGCGCGCGAGATGATCTCTTCCAGGCGCGGGCGGACAGCTCGCTCGCTCGGCGTGTAGCCGGGACGGTCGGCGGTGGTGGAATCGCTCATCAGCAGCAGGATGCCGCGCTTGCCGTATTCGGCGAACGTGTGGAGATCGAAAAGCTGGTTGTCGGGGGGCGTTGGGTCAACCTTGAAGTCGCCGGTATGCACAACGACGCCGAGCGGCGTGGTGATGGCAAGGGCGGCCGACTGCACGATGGAGTGGGTGACGCGAATGAATTCGACCTTAAACGGTCCGGCTTCCACCACACGGCCCATTTCGACGACGTTGAGCTTGGCCTCTTTCATCCGGTCGTGTTCGTCGAGCTTGCGTTCGCCCAGCGCGCAGGTGAACGCCGTGCCATAGATAGGCCCGGAGAACTCCTAGATGAAGAAGGGGACGGCGCGCGTGTGCTCTTCGTGGCCGTGGGTGACAACGCGGCCG
>CAYUZM010000989.1:1052-2790 GCA_964449665.1 uncultured Solibacteraceae bacterium | reverse complement strand
TGGGACGCCATCGACATCCAGCCCATTGACGTAACATGCGCCATGCCCGAAAGCGAGCTCGTCCCCTACATCGCCCGCCTCGGGCCCGTCGGCCTCGCCCTGCAGAACGCCGCAGAACCCCTCCGCACACAGGTCATCGAAACCGCCCGCGCCGCCTTCGCGACCTACGTCCACGGCTCCGAAGTCCGCTTCACCGCCGCGTGTTGGATGGTGCGCGCTCACGCCTCATCCCCACCCCCGCGCTAAACTAAGAGATTACCCGCATGTCCTCCACGCTCACGACGAATCCGAACCACAGTGAAACGGTCGAAGCCTCGGGCCACCTCATCGACTCCCACATCATGGAGCAGATCTTCGATACGGTGGTCGAGTTCAACGGCCGCTTCGAAGTGGAAGACTTCCACATCGGCCGTACGAACTCCGATCCGTCGCGCCTCCGCATGCGCATCGAAGCGCCCTCGCGCGAATCGCTCGACCGCATGCTCACCCAACTGGTCGGCTTCGGCTGCTCGCCCGTCGATCACGGCGACGCCGTCCTCGAACGCGTCGAACGCGATTGCTGCGCCCCGTTGGACTTCTACTCCACCACTAACCACAAAACCCTCGTCCGCCAAGCCGGCGAATGGATCGAAGCCGGCAACCAGCGCATGGACGCCATGATCGTCATCAAGGACGGCGCCGCCACTTGCCGCCGCCTCCGTGACCTCCGCGCGGGCGACATGGTCGTCACCGGAATGCGCGGCATCCGCGTCCTCCCCGAATCGAAGGAGCGCGACCGCCACGCCTTCGCCTTCATGTCCAACGGCATCTCCTCGGAGCGGCAAGTCGAGACCGCCGTCCGCCAAACCGCCGCGCTCATGCAGGCCACCCGGGATGCCGGTCTCAAAATCGTCGTCGTCGCCGGGCCCGTCGTCGTCCACACCGGCGGCGTGAACGCGCTCTCCGAACTCATCCGCGCCGGTTGGGTCAACTCTCTGCTCGCCGGCAACGCCCTCGGCGTCCACGACATCGAATCCGCCCTCCTCGGCACCTCGCTCGGCGTCCGCCAAACCGATGGCCGCCAGGCTGAACACGGCCACCGCAACCACATGCGCGCCATCAACGCCATCTATCACGCCGGCGGCATCGCCAGAGCCGTCGAAAGCGGCAAGCTCACCTCGGGCGTTATGTACGAAGCCGTCAAGGCGAAGATCCCCTTCGTCCTCGCCGGCTCGCTCCGCGACGACGGCCCGCTCCCGGACACCATCACCGACATGAACGCCGCCCAGGACGCCTACGCCGAGAATCTTCGTGGCGCGGGCCTCGTCCTCTGCTGCGGCTCCATGCTCCACTCCATCGCCACCGGCAATATGCTGCCCAGTTGGGTCAAAATCGTCTGCGTCGACATCAACCCCGCTGTCGCCACCAAAGTAAGTGACCGCGGCACCGGCCAGGCCGTCGGCGTCGTCACCGACGTCGGCCTCTTCCTTGACTTACTTGCCAAGAACCTCTGCCATGCCTAAGAAGAGTAAGTCCTCCACGCTCGGTTACACCGAAGACCACGCCGCCTCCGGACTCGACGCCGCGCTCCCCCTCATCGAGTGCTGGCCCAACCAGTTCGCCGGCTACGAAATTGAGATTTCCAGACCCGAATTCACCAGCGTTTGCCCGAAAATCTGGCTTCCCGGCCCTGGCCCCATCAGCCCCTCCCACATTCCGGACTGAATATGCCCCCGACCTGAAAGGCTCAAGCGTGCAC
>CAYUZM010000989.1:0-1042 GCA_964449665.1 uncultured Solibacteraceae bacterium | reverse complement strand
CCCGAATTCCGCAGACGGTGCCCGAAAACAGGCCTTCCCGCCCACTGCACCATCAGCCTCCACTACATGCCGGACAATGATTGCCTCGAGCTGAAAAGCTACAAGATGTACCTGCTCGCCTACCGCAACCTCGGCATCTTCCAGGAAAACGCCACCAATCGCATTCTGCAGGATGTCGTCCGCGCCTGTAACCCCATCTGGGCCAGCGTCATCGGCGAATTTACTCCGCGCGGAGGCGTCTACTCGAAAATTACCGCCAGTTACTCCAAACAGGCCGTCGAAGCGTCCCGCCGCGCCGGGAGCCGCAAGCGTGGCTGATCCCGCTCTCCAAACCGATCCCCAACTCGCCGAACTCGCGCATCTCGTCTCGGAGATCCGCGAACGCGTCCGCGCCCGCCATGCATCGTCCACCGGCGGCGGCATCGACGTTCCTCTTCCCGACCTCACGCCGCTGCTCCACGCCCGCGACGCCGCCCAAGCCAAAGTCGCCGCCATCGGCAGCGTCAATCCCCGCCCCGGCGGCCTCGTCAACAGCTTCATCCAGGGCGTCAAGCGCAACATCGCCCGCGGCCTCGGCTGGTTCGTCCGCGATCAGGTCGACTTCAACCGCGAAATGATTCGCGCCCTCAACGCCACCCTCGACGCCCTCGACGAATCCAATCGCACCATCGAACGCCTCGCCTCCATCGCCGGCGAACGCGTCGTCGCGCTCTCCGCGCAAGTCCACCAGGTCTCCGACCTCCACACCCACTGGCAAGCCTGGCGCGCCGAGTGGGAGCACAAACTTGTCCTCAACGAGGCCCAGTTCACCCGTTCCACCTCCGACCTCCAGCACGCCTTCCAACACCGCGTCACCCTCGCCGAAGAGAACACCCGGGGCCAGATCGCCGCCCAGCATCGCGACTACCTCGCCGCCCTCGAACACGCCACCTCGGATATCCAGAAGAAGCTCTGGGACGACCTCGCCCGCATCCGCGCCGAATACGAATCGCTCATCCATCATGAGCTCCGCCTCGTGCGCCAGCGCGGCCTCGCCGCCGCA
>CAYUZM010000988.1:0-2793 GCA_964449665.1 uncultured Solibacteraceae bacterium | reverse complement strand
CTCGCGGGCGGTAAAGAGCACGTTGCCAGGGTAGCCCACCGTCACCTGCGCCGACTTCACGCTCCGCAGCGGCAGCGACGTAATGCCCGACAAGTCCGTGAACTGCGAGTTCGTAAAGATCGGATAATCCACCGGGCCGATGCGAATGTTGCCCGACGGCAGAATCACGTTCGATTCGTTCACCGCCCGCACCACGTCCATCGACGACAGCCCCTGCGACTCCAACTTCTGCGGATCGACGTACACCATAATCTGCCGGTACCGCCCGCCAAACGGCGGCGGCACGGCCGCCCCCGGGACCTTCGCCACCTGCGTACGCACGCGATAGTGGCCCACATCGCGCAACGCCGCCTCCGTCATCCCTTCACCGCGCAGCGCGATCAAACAAATCGGGAGGCTCGACGCGTCAAACTGCAACACATACGGCGGCAGCGTCCCCGGCGGCATGCGCCTCATCTCGGCCAGCGCCAGGTTTGCCACCGTCGACGTCGCCGCGTTCGGATCCGTCCCCGGTTGAAAGAACAGCTTGATGATTCCCGCGCCCGTCATCGACCGCGATTCAATATGCTCAATCCGCGGCGCCAGCGTGAAGAACCGCTCCTGCCGCTCCGTGATGTTCTTCTCCACCTGCTCCGGCGGCATCCCCGGATACAACGTCGCCGTCACCACCGCCGTCAAATCGAGCTTCGGGAACATGTCCACCGGCATCCGCACCAACACAGTGCCGCCCACCAGGCACACGATCAACGCGCACACGATGATGAAATAGGGATTGCGAATCGAAAAGGAAGGCATTTAGTTTTCCGCCACCAGCTTTGCTTCCACGCGTTGCCCCGCCTTCAGCAAACTCCGGTTGGAAACCACCACCAAATCCTCCGCGCCCAGTCCGCTCAAAACCTCCAACGCCGCCGTCGATTCGATTCCCGTCGTGATGCCGCGCTCCTCGATCTGCCCCCCTTTGCTCACCACCAGCACGCTCCGGTTCCCGCCCGAGTTGTTCACTGCAATGATGGGAACCGTCAACCCCTCCTCGCGCTTCTCCAGCTTCAACACAACATCGGCGAACATTCCCGGCGTCAGTTGCAAATCGCCGTTGCTCACGTCAATCTCCGCCTCCATCGTCCGGCTGTTCGCCGCCACGTCCCTCGTCAGCCGCGCCACCGTTCCCGCGAAGTTCCGGTTCAACGCGCTCACGCGAACCTGCACCGCCGTCCCGTTCCGCACCATCGGCACAAGCGACTCCGGCACGCTTACCGCCAACCGCAGCCGCCGGATCTCGGCCACGCGAATTACCGGCATCGCCTGCGTCTGCGAAGCCGTGCCCGCCTGAATCATCGCCCCCTGATCCGCGTACCGCTTCGTCACTACTCCATCGAACGGCGCTTGAATCGTCCCGTAGCGCGACATCGCCGCCGCCCTTTGCTCCACCGCCTTCGCCGCGCCCACCTGCCGCTCTTCCACTTCGCCCATCGCCTTCGCCGAGTTCACCTGCGCCTCGGCCGCCCGCATCCGCGCGCGCGCCTCGTCAATCTCCTGCTGCGCAATGATCCCCGGTTCCGCCTTCGCCGCTGCCAGCAATCGATCCAGTGAAACCTGCGCCAGGTCTCTCTGCGCCTGCGCCCGCTCCACCTCCGCGCCCGCCCTCCGCACCTCGGCCTCCCGCCTCTGCCGCTCGGCCGCCGTCACCGCTAAATCCGCCTCCATTTCCGGAATTTCTAACGTCGCAATCTCCTGGCCCGCCCGCACCGGCGACCCCACATCGACGTTAATTTTGCGCAGGTACCCGGCCACCTTCGCGTGCAGATCCGCCACCTGGTACGGCCGGAATTCTCCCGTCAGCACCGCCTCCCGGCTCAGCGCCTCCCGCTTCGGTTTCACCACTCCCACCGCCGCCACCTCGCCCGATCGCTCCTCCCCCGGACTGTTCACCGCCTGCACCGGCGTCGAGTTCCCGCATCCCGCAAGGCCCCCCATCGCCAGCAAACCGGTCACAAAACAAACGAGTTGAACGTTGCGTCGCGCGCCCGGCGTTCGCGCGTGGTCTGGGCATCGGGAAGGTGTGGGGAGGTGCGGCATAGGCAAAAGTTCATTCTGTTACAGTTCTGTTACAGTCGCAATTGCCAGACGAATTTTATTTTTGGGATCCGCGCGCCTCCCCTCTCTCCATCACCACACTCCGCTTGCGCGCTCTCTCCCGCTTGCCCCTCCATGGCGATTCCAGCCCTCCACGAAACTCGTTTCCATAGTTACCTTTACTTTCAACCAGATAACGTGATACCCTAACCAATTCATGCGTACAGTTGACCTTATTCAGCGCAAACGCGACGGGGAAGAGCTCTCCGCCGAGGAGATTCAGTTCCTCATCAACGCGTATACGCAGGACCAAATCCCCGATTACCAGATGTCGGCATTCCTGATGGCCACCTTCTATAAGGGAATGACCGACAACGAAGTAACGGCGCTCTGCAACACGATGCTCGGTTCAGGCGAGGTGATCGACCTCTCCTCGGTACCAGGCGTCAAGGTGGACAAACACTCGACGGGAGGCGTGGGCGATAAAACCAGCCTCATCGCCGCTCCGCTGGCCGCTGCCGCCGGCGCGTTGGTCCCCATGATCAGTGGCCGCGCCCTCGGCCATACCGGCGGTACGCTCGACAAGCTCGAGTCCATTCCCGGCTTCCGCACCAACCTCACCGTCGACGAGTTCCGCGACAAGCTCCGCATGTACAACCTCGCCTTCATGGCCGCGCCCCCCAAGGTCGCTCCCGCTTACGCGAAACCCCACCGCCTGCC
>CAYUZM010000987.1:0-2794 GCA_964449665.1 uncultured Solibacteraceae bacterium | reverse complement strand
TCACTGGTGTAGCCCGCCAGCGCGATCCCCAACTCGTGAATCGCCGCCGCGCCATTCATGGAAAACGAAGTCGCCAATCCGCGCGCCGCGAGGGCAAGCAGCACTGGCGCCAGGCCGCACTTGATCACATGCCCGCCGATGCCCCACAGCACGGGCTTCTTTGCCTCGCGCGCATTCCAAATCGCGCCGCCAACGGCGCGCAGTGAATCGGCGGCGAGCAACCGGGGAAGGGAATCCATCCACTGGCCGATGCTCATGCCCGCCTGCGCGGGTTGCGCGAACAGGCCCGTATGAACCTTGCCTCCGCGGCCATGGAGCGAAACGGTTTTCAAGCCCGTGAGCTCGGTCGGCTTCATGGGATAACGGCTCAAGCGGGTTTCCTTCCGAGCATGCGGTCCAGCGCGCGGCCGGTGTGGCTGCGCCGGTTCCGGGCCACCTGTTCGGGAGTTCCAACCGCCACGATCTGTCCGCCTCCTTCGCCGCCCTCCGGGCCAAGATCGATCACCCAATCGGCCGATTTGATTACGTCAAGGTGATGCTCGATCACCACCACGGTGTTGCCCAATTCCACCAGCCTTTGTAGCACGTCGAGCAGCCGGTTCACATCTTCGAAGTGAAGACCCGTGGTGGGTTCGTCCAAAATGTAGAACGTCTTTCCGGTTTGGCGGCGGCTCAATTCGCGCGCCAATTTCACGCGTTGCGCTTCACCTCCGGAGAGCGTGGTCGACGATTGGCCGAGATGCAAATAGCCCAGGCCGACATCGTGCAGCGTCTCGATTTTCGCTTTGATCGCCGGGAAATTCTCCAGCAGCGGCAGCGCGTCCTCCACGGTCGATTCCAGCAGGTCGGCGATGGATAGGTTCTTGAACTTCACCTGCAGCGTTTCGTGGTTGTAGCGCCGTCCGCGGCACAAATCGCAAGTTACATAGACGTCCGGCAGGAAGTTCATCTCGATGCGCTTCATGCCGTCGCCCTGGCAGCCCTCGCAGCGCCCGCCCTTCACGTTGAAGCTGAATCGTCCTGGCTTATATCCGCGTTCGCGCGACTCGGGCAGCATGGCGAAGAGATCGCGAATCGGAGAAAAAACTCCGGTATAGGTGGCCGGGTTCGAGCGCGGTGTGCGGCCGATGGGCGTCTGGTCGATCTCGATCACTTTATCCACCAGATCGATGCCCACAATCTTGCCGTGCGCGCCCGGAGCCCGTCGCGCCCCATAGATCTCCTCAGCCAGCGCGCGATACAGGATGTCGTTCACCAGCGTCGATTTTCCGCTGCCGGAAACGCCAGTGACCGCAATCAACATGCCGAGTGGAAACTCGACGTCGATTCCCTTCAGGTTGTGCTCGGTCGCTCCTTTGACCACGAGCTTGTCGCCATTTCCATGGCGGCGGAACGACGGCACCGCGATCGTCCGCTTGCCCGACAGATACTGCCCCGTCAACGACGCCTTGCACTTCCGGATCACCTCCGGCGTGCCCGCGGCCACCAGTTCCCCGCCCAGCCGGCCCGCTCCCGGTCCTAGGTCCACCACGTATTCGGCGCGATCGATCGTGTCCTCGTCATGCTCCACAATCAGCACCGTGTTGCCGAGGTCGCGCAGATGGCCGAGCGTCTCCAGCAGCCGCTCATTGTCGCGCGGGTGCAGGCCGATGGAGGGCTCGTCCAGCACATACAGCACGCCACGCAGCTTCGTGCCGATCTGCGTCGCCAGTCGGATGCGTTGCGATTCGCCGCCGGAGAGCGTGGCCGCCGAACGCTGCAGGCTGAGATAGTCAAGCCCCACGTTACAGAGAAACTCCAGACGGTCGCGGATCTCTTCCACAATGCGCACCGCAATCGCCGATTCGCGCTCGGTCAGCGTCCAGGACTTTACGAGATCCAGCGCGCTGGCCAACCCCAACGCGGTGAAGTCGCCAATGGCAATGCCTTTCACCTGCACCGCCAGGTGGCCGCGCTTCAGCCTCGCCCCGTGGCACGCCTCGCAGGGCGCCGATGACATATACGAAATTAGGTGCTCACGATAGGTGTCCGTGGTCTCATCGTAGGTTTCCTGCAGGATTCCGAGCACGCCGGGAAATGTGCCGTTTCCCTCCAACAACAGCTTCTGAGACTTGGCTGGAAGATCTTCAAATGCCTTCCCCAGATTGATTTTGTTCTTACGCGCGAAATCGTTCACGCGGTGAATCATGCCCGCCGAAGCCCCGCCAGGCCCCAGTCCTCCCTCCAACAGGGGCTTGCCAAAATCGACAATCACCTTGTCGGCGTCGAATGCCCAGCGGCTGCCCAGCCCGTTGCACACTTCGCAGGCGCCATACGGGCTGTTGAACGAAAACGAACGCGGTTCTAATTTCGGAATGCTCGCTCCGCATTCCGGACAGGCCAGCTTTTGCGAGAAAAGCCGCTCTTCCTTGGTCTCGCCGCCCGCGCCGCTCACCACGCACACCGTAACCAGGCCGTCGGCAAGTTTGGTCGCCGTTTCAATCGAAGCTTGCAGCCGCTGCTCCACGCCCGGCTTGATCAGCAGCCGATCGACCACGATCTCAATTGTGTGGTTGCGCCGCTTGTCGAGCGTGATCTCCTCTTCCAGTCCGCGCAACTCGCCGTCGATGCGCGCCCGCACGAAGCCCTGGCGTCCGAGTTTCTCCAGGTCCTTTTTGTACTCGCCCTTGCGTCCGCGCACAATGGGAGCCAGGATCATGATCCGCTCGTTCTGGCGCTGCGTCAGAATTTGTTCGACTATTTGCCCCGTTTTCTGCGGCACAATCTCCAGCCCACAGTCCGGGCAATGTGGAAT
>CAYUZM010000986.1:0-2796 GCA_964449665.1 uncultured Solibacteraceae bacterium | reverse complement strand
CTGATCTTTCACACGTACAAGCCTCTCAAGTACATCGAGGTCGCGGAGATCGTGAAACGCGCGGCGCTCACGGTCGGCAGCGAACAGACGATCGAGTTCGCGTTTCTCACCGTCACGATCGACCACCCCTTCCTCCTCATGGACCCCGCACAGACCGGCAACTACGGCACCAAAGGCGTCCTGGTGCCGGAGCGTGGCACCATCATGCAACTCGGACGATACACGCGCCTCGTCTGCACGAATGGACCGAACCTCATCAAGCATGCCAACGCGCCGCTCCCCGCACCACTCTTGGTCCACATCCACAAGGGATCAACATTTACCGATCTCACCTACCTGAGCGAACAAGTCCTCAAATTCACCGGGCTCAGTTGGCGCTCCACGCTCCCTGCGAAAAAGCCCGTGACCATCTACTACTCCGAACTCATCGCGGACCTGCTCGGTCGCCTGCGTTGCGTCAAGGACTGGAGTCCCGCCGTTCTCAACATGAAGCTGCGCTCTAGCAGATGGTTCCTATGACCAACCTCAGCACCGCGTACGCAACCCTGCGCGCCGAACTGAGTGCTGCAATCGCGAACGCGCCCTGGCCGAGCCCCGAAGCAGGATTCCTCGACTATCTCCACGCCACGAGCGGAAGAACAGTCCCGCAGCGGTCGCTCGCAACCGACCGGCTAGGCGAGACCCCGATGCTCGCCAGCGCAGGCTACCAGTACGCAAACTCGCACTTTGCTCGACCAGCGGCGTACGATCAGGAATGGGCTCGGCACTTCCGCCGCCTCGCGCAGCGACAAGCATTTCCCCTCGACCGTGAATCCTACTTCTACCGACCCCTTGATCTCCTCGGGATCTGCATCGGCGCACACCACTGCCCCGCACTCGCTGATGACGACCGCAAGTGGCTCCACCAGGTGCTGTGCGACGGCGCAGCACGACTGCCCGAACACTCGAGATCACGTTACCTTGGCGCGATCGCCGCAGCGCAACTGGGGGTCACGTGGACGATGCACAGCACCCCGCGCATCCAGGACCTCACCCTGGCACCGTTGAGCCTGTTGTACTGGATCACCACCCAGGACGGACTCGCGGCGAGCATCGGGCTCACCACCACCGCGAAAGATCTCGCTGTCGTTATCCTGCAACAAGCGTTCACGGCACAAACCACCTACGACGACCTCGCCGACGCCGGACTTATCCTCCATGCAACAGAAACGGTCATCGACCGGACGATCAAAGCGCGCGTCGAGGAAACCTGGGATGCACCGCGCAACCGCCAAGCAGCCGAGACACTCGTGCGGACCATTTGCGATCGGTTCGCCGTCGTCGCGAACACCCTCACGCGCCGCCACGATGGCCGCACAACGATCACGATCAATGACGAGTACGACGTGCAAGACCTTCTCGAAGCGCTTCTCAAACTCCACTTCACCGACGTGAGACCAGAGGAGTGGACGCCCAGTTACGCCGGGAACGCCAGCCGCATGGACTTCCTCCTCAAAACCGAGCAGATCGTGGTCGAGGCGAAGATGACGCGCAAAGGACTCGCCCAAAAGGAACTCGTCTCGCAACTTGCGGAGGACATCCTCCGCTACCAAGCACATCAGGACTGCAAGACGCTGATTTGTTTCGTCTACGATCCGGGTGGCACCTGCGCGAGCCCACAGGCGTTAGAGAACGATCTCACGAAAGCACACGGCAACCTCAACGTGATCGTTGTCGTCCAGCCAAAGCACCGGTAGCCCATTTCATTGAAAGGAACGTCACTCGGAAGCGCGCAAACTCAATGTCAGGAATCAACAAATCGGGCGGAGGAGCCGCGACGCACGCGGGCACAAACTACCAAGACTACGTCGCTGCGTGGGTCGCCGTGCAGATTCTCGCAGAACAAGATGTCGCACCACCCTGGGGCTTGCCCGCGACCGTCACGCTCGAAGCGCTCCACGCAGAGACGCCAAATCCAATCGATGATCTCACCGTACGCACCTCCGCCAATGGCAGGGTACTTTCGCAAGCAAAACACACGGTCAATCTCGAAACGGCCGCAGCATCAGCACTCGGAAGCACAATCTCGCAGTTCGTCGAGGAATACCATACCGCCAATCCAAAGGCAGATGTCGCAACGGACCGGTTCGTGCTGATCACCAGTCCACTCAGTTCGGCTGGCATCAAGACCGACCTCCCAGCGTTTCTCACGCGCATGCGCACTTCCTCCCACCCCGATGCAGAATGGGCTGCAGGAAATGCAGATGAACGGCATGCAGCAACCGTGTTGCGCGATCACATCACACGGGAGTGGCAAACCCTGAAGGCGGCGGCACCAACCGAGGCTGATCTGACCGCACTAACACGTCTCATCTACATCCAAATCCTCGATGTGGACCCCGGCGGGCAAGCGGCACATGAAGCAAAAAATACACTACGCCAACGCATCCTCAAGAATCCGGCACATGCGGACGTTGCGTGGAACACGCTCATCACCACGACCGGCACGTACGCCACCAATCATCAACGCGCGGACCGACCCGCCTTCCAACGGGCCCTCACAGACGCCGGACTTGATCTCCAAGCGCAACGAAGCTATCGCGACGACATCGAACGACTCAAAACGCATACCAGCACAACGTTGCAGACGTTGTTCGATTTCTCCTTCATTCACGTCGGCAGCACCGTCGTCACGATTCAGCGAGCATCAGCAACCGAGGTGCGAAACGCAGCCCACGACGGGCACCTGCTCATTCTCGGCGTGCCGGGCGCGGGAAAATCCGGCGCACTCTACGACGTCACTAACACCCTGCGCGC
>CAYUZM010000985.1:0-2800 GCA_964449665.1 uncultured Solibacteraceae bacterium | reverse complement strand
CGCCCTTCCGCCGCGACGCCACGCGCGACATCTTGGATGCCTTCCGCGCCCAGGGCATCGCTCCCGGCATGTACTTCTCGCCCGACGATTTCTGGTGGCTTCACAAGAACGGCAAACAGCTCAACCGGAACGTCCCCGGCGTTTTCCCCGCCAACAACCCCGGCCTCATGCAGCACGATCTCGCCCAGGTCCGCGAACTCCTCACCGGCTACGGCCCCATCGACGTCATGTTCTTCGACGGTCCGCCCGAAGGCCTCAAGGAACTCGCCTGGCAACTCCAACCCAACCTCGTCGTCACCCGCGGCGCCATCGAAACGCCCGAGCAATACGTCCCCGGCGTCCCGCTCGACGAAGCCTGGGAAGCCTGCATCACCATGGGCACCCAATGGCAATACAAACCCACCAACGACCAGTACAAAACCGGCGGCCAGCTCATCTCGCTTCTCATCGAAACCCGCGCCAAGGGCGGCAACCTGCTCCTCAACATCGGCCCCAAGCCCGACGGCGAACTCCCCATCGAACAGGAGGAACGCCTCCGCGAAATCGCCCTCTGGATGTTCATCAACGGCGAAGCCATCCACGCCGTCCGCCCCTGGGTCATCACCAATGAAGGCGACTACTGGTTCACGAAGAAGCGCCAAGGCGCCGCCGCGGACGCGCCCTTCCAGCAAGTGCGCGCCTCGACCACCGCACCGAACGTAAGTGTCGCTCCCGCCACGCAGGATGCCGATGGCGACACCCTCTACGTCATCGTCAAACCGAAGGAGCGCTGGAAATACGGCGAATGGAAAGACATCACGCTGCGCTCAGTGAAGGCTTCGCCCAGCACCACCGCAAGCGTCCTCAGCCAGAACGACGAGGTGCTCGAATACCAGCCCGGCGTCGTCCCCAAAACCACCTGGAAGCAGGACGCCAAGGGCCTCCACATCCGCGCCATGCGCGCCCAGCGCATCTACAACGACCGCAAGTGGCCCAACCCCATTGTTGTCAAACTCACCAACGTGAGGCCCGCGCTCACCCCGCCGCGCGTCGAATCCACCGCCGCCCGCTGGAACGCCGCGCCGCGCACCGCGACACTCACCGGCAACATCGCCGCCCTCGGCGACGCCGCCTCCGTGCAAGCGGGCTTCGAATACCGCGACACCACCGGAATGGACCTCACCGAACGCATGGGCCCCTGGCGCGCCACCGCGCTCGTGCGGCGCACCGCCCCCGGCGCCTACACCGTCACCACGCCCGCGCTCCAACCAGGCCGCAACTACGAGTTCCGCGCCGTGGTCAAGCACCCGCTGCTCACCATCTATGGCGAAGAGAAGCAGTTCCGCACGGCAGCGCGCTAATTCGCATCGGGAATGAATCCTCGTGCGATATCGTGAAGGGTGCATCGTAGTGCGCGGCGCGTAGGTCCCGGAATCCAGCCGTGCCGCATCGTCGCGGCGCGCCGTCCCAGAGCCGGCATGTTTTCATGGCCTCACTTGATTTCATACTCCTCGTAATCGCGCTGCTCCTGCTGGCCGGCATTCTGGCCAGCAAGATCTCCTCGCGCCTGGGCGTGCCCGCGCTCCTGCTGTTTCTGCTCACCGGTATGCTCGCCGGAACCGAGGGCCTCGGCGGCATCCCGTTCGACGACAAACTGCTCACGCAAACCCTCGGCGTCATCGCCCTCGCTTATATCCTCTTTGCCGGCGGCCTCGAAACCGAGTGGGCCAGCGTCTCCCGCTTGATCTGGAGAGGACTCAGCCTCTCCACCATCGGCGTCTTCGTGACCGCCATCATTGTCGGAGCGTTTGCCAAATTTGCCCTCAACCTCTCCTGGAACGAGGGCCTTCTCCTCGGCGCCATCATGTCCTCCACCGATGCCGCCGCCGTCTTCTCCGTCCTGCGCTCCCGCGGCGTCAGCTTGAAGGGAACCAACCGCCCGCTGCTCGAACTGGAGTCGGGCAGCAACGATCCGATGGCCGTCTTCCTCACCATGGCCCTCATCCGCCTCGTCAAGCAGCCCGACAGTCCCATGCACGACCTCGCGCTCATGTTCGTCGTGCAAATGCTCGTGGGTTCCGCCGCCGGCTACGGGCTCGGCAAGGCGGCCGTACATCTGATCAACCGCATCAAGCTCGAAACCGAAGGGCTCTATCCGGTGCTGTCGCTCACGCTAGTCTTGCTGATCTACGGCCTGACGGCGTTCCTCCAGGGGAACGGATTCCTCGCCGTCTACATCGCCGGCGTCGTCATCGGCAACAGCGACTTCATCCACAAGAGAAGTCTTGTGCGGTTCCACGACGGCCTTGCCTGGCTCATGCAACTCACCATGTTCGTCACGCTCGGCCTGCTCGTGTTCCCCTCTCGTCTGCTTCCGGTCGCGGGCGCCAGCCTGCTCATCACCGCCGTTCTCATGTTCGTGGCCCGCCCCGCCGGAGTCTTTCTCAGCCTCGCCTTCGCCAAGATGGGACTTCGCCACAAAGTCCTCATCTCCTGGGTGGGGCTGCGCGGAGCCGTCCCAATCGTCCTATCGGTCTTTCCCTTCGTCGCCGGCGTGCCCAACGCGGAAATCTACTTCAACGTCGTCTTCTTCGTCGTTCTCGCCTCCGTCCTGTTGCAGGGCACCTCCATTCCGCTGGTCGCCCGCTGGCTCGGCCTCGAAGCTCCGCTGGCGAAGAAGCGCGAGTATCCGCTCGAGTTCGTCTCACGCGGCACGGCGAAGAGCGATCTGGTCGAGGTCCCCATTCCAGACGATTCCCCGGTTGCCGGCCACCAGATCCTCGATCTCAAACTCCCGAAAGCGGCCCTGATCGTTCTGCTC
>CAYUZM010000984.1:0-2801 GCA_964449665.1 uncultured Solibacteraceae bacterium | reverse complement strand
CCCGTCAACCGGCGTCGGTTCCGCAACCTCGCAGCAGCTAGGCGGCAGCATCTCCCGCCAGGGTGGCAACGCCAACCGCTCATGGGATCTGGACGAAATCCTTTTTGACTCCAAGGGCAACATGGACGTTCGGGGCCGTCTCAACACGGATCGCCCACATGTCTTCAAGCTCTATGGCGCCAAGGAGTTCAAGACCGGTACGAACGTCGGCATGTTCTTCTATGGCGGCAGCGGCACCCCGATCAGCACCTACGTGGCGACCACCAACCAGGTGCCCGTCTTCGTGAATGGCCGCGGCGATATGGGCCGCACCCCGTTCCTCACCCAGACCGACTTGAATATCTATCAGGACTTCAAGTTCGGCGAAACCAAGAAGCTGCGTCTTGAATTCAACATGCAGAACCTCTTCAACCAAAAGACCGCTCGCGCCCGCTTCAACTACCTGAATCGTGGTGCCGGGTCCGCCGAGCCCGGTTCGGCGATCGACCTGCACAATACGGATCTGTTCAAGGGCTACGACTATGTCGCCCTGATCAACGCGACCCAGGATCAGCGGGGCACGCGCGGCGCTTTCGATCCGAGATACGGTCTGGACGATGTCTTCAACGCCGGCTTCGCCGGACGCTTCGGCATCAAGTTCATCTTCTAGCTTCGGAACCCGCACCGTGCCCGGCGAACGACACCGCCGCCGGGCGCCGCGCGGTGGTTTCCACAAATCTCAAGCCCCCGGCTACGGCCGGGGGTTTGTTATTTGGCCGCGGTCCGTTTGTTATTTGGCCGCCGTCAGTTTGTTATTTCGTGGCCGTCAACGACCGCACCACCAGCACGTCGGCCAGCGAAGGAATCGCCCCGTTACTTGCCGTCAATTGATACACCGTCAATGTGTTCGACGGCGTGGGCACGGCTGCCGCCACCATGTGCTCATCGCCCACCGAATAGTCGAAAAACGAGGCGTTGCCAAAACCGGCGGGCATCGTCACGCATTCCCGGAACTCCGCCCCGGCGCGCTGTGCCGCCGCCGTCATCGCCTCCAGAATCGCCTCGGCGTGATCGGCCGCGGCAAACAGGTCCTCCGGCAGTGGAAATACCGTGACCGTGAACCGCCGCGTGTGCCGCGCCATCGACTGGTCGCGTGGCAGATATTCCGTCAGGTAATGCGCGCCGCCGGCCCGGATTCCCTGCGAAACCTTCTGCGAACATCCCAAACTGGCGGCGAGCGAATCCCATCCCGCCGGCGTGGACGCGGCGAGGGCATTGGTATCGGAGAGGATCATGTGTGGCGCGAGCTTGCCCTCTATTGGAGGAAGCGATAATACCACCAGGGCGGGATCAGCTCGCAGCAATTTAACTTTTGGTTCGCGCGCATCGGGGAAAATTCGGGGAAACCCGGGAGATGAACCGGCGGAAGCCGTTGCGGCATCCTAGTAGACGTGATGCAAGGAAGAGTCGTGCAGGTCAGCCTGGGGCCCGGCGGGGTGCCCAACTATGCCGCCCCGGAAGCGCAGGTCACCCCGGCCGGACTCGCCGGCGACCGCTTCCGCCATCCGAAGATTCACGGCCTACCCGACCAGGCGGTGCTGCTGCTCACCCGCGAAGGGCTTGACGAACTCAGGCAGGAAGGATACCCGCTCTCCTGGGGCTCCCTCGGCGAAAACCTCACCTTGGAAGGCATCGACCGCCGTTGGCTGCATCCGGGCCAGCGCTGGCGCGTGGGCGGCGAAGTGATTCTCGAAATCACCAAGCGCCGCGCACCCTGCGCGACGCTTGATGTGTATGGGGAAACCTTGCGCGCCCGTATTTTCGACGCACAGGTCAAGAACGGGGACACCTCGTCGCCGCTTTGGGGGTTGAGTGGCGTGTACGCGCGGGTGATCGAAGGCGGCCTCGTCCGGCCGGGCGATCCTGTGTCGCTGGCCGAACAAGACGTCTAAACGCAACCAACCGCACTACCCAACCCCCTCCGGCATCCCAGCGGGCCTGGGGGGACGAGAGCCCGCACGTGGATTAGTTGGTAGCCGGTTTCTGGGCCGGCTGCTGTTCTTTCTTGTGTTTCTTGCCCTTCACCTTGTGGGCCTGGTCCTCGGTCTGCGTCGTACCCGGTTCGGTGCCGGCGGGTGTGGTGGTCTTCGGCTTCTTGGCGGCGAAGGTGAACGACGCCGTCGCGAGCGCGAGCACGCCGATCAAAAGTTTGGATCTCATCGTAAAATCTCCTGTTTCCGGGCGGCGTTCCCGTCCGCCGCTCCCATATTCAGGGTGCAGGAATCCGCCGCGCGGGACGATAGCCTCCACAGGGGGAAGAAACGTGTCCCGGCAAGGGATGAAAGCCTCAGAACCGGGAAGTTCGATAGACTAACGGCTGGAGGGACCACTCCGTCCGTGAACTCTCCCGTGGAACCGAATCCCACGAGTACTCCGCATGTTGCGCCTCGCCGATATCCACGTGTTTCGCGACCGGGCCAAAGCCAAGGCGAACGCCGTTTCGCTCAGTGACGAACTGAACCCCGCCATGCAGGAACGGTTGCGCCTGCTGCTGTCGCGCCGCGCCGACCCGGACAGCGTGTTGCACTATTTGCGCCGCCTTCTGGAACAGAAACCGGCCGCCTTCCAGCGCCTTGCCGTCTCCCCCGCCTCGCTGCAATACCTGGTCGCCGTCTTCAGCCAAAGCCAGTTCCCGAGCGAAGTGCTGCTGAAAACGCCCGAATGGATTGAGACCATGGGCGCGCACGGCGACCTCCACCGCGTTGTCAGCGCCGACGAATACATGGAACGCCTCGAACGCGGCCTCGCCGACTTCGGAGCCG
>CAYUZM010000983.1:0-2805 GCA_964449665.1 uncultured Solibacteraceae bacterium | reverse complement strand
GGCTCTGGTTGCGGTCGACTTGCTGGACTGGCTGCTAGATCAATTTACGCATCGTGCCGGAATTGATGCGGCTTTGGTGGCCGAGAGTTTGAGCGACAGCGCCGAAGAGAGCCTCGCATTGCGGTGCGAGGACGAGCAGCCGGCGGCCGGGTTGGAGGCAGCGGGCGGCGTTGCGGAGGACGGTGGCGGGATCGGAGGCGTATTCGAGCACGTTGAGGCAGAGGACGGTGGCGATCTGACCGTCGAGCCCGGCGTAGTCGGCCTCCTGTTCCGGTTGCAGTTCGCGCACCTCGACGGTGGGAGTGCGGAGGAAGCGGTTGCGGAGGGCGTGGAGGTAGAGGGGGTCCTTTTCGCCGGCGACGTAGCGGATGCGGCGGCCCATGAGGTGGCCGGTGAGGGTACCGATGCCGGCGCTGAGTTCGAGGACGGTGTCGCCGATGGCGGGGCGGATGAGCGAGACAACCCAGGACACGTAGTTCGGCGTGCCGGTGAGGTTGTTGAGGTGGGCGCGGCCGTAGGGGTTGGTGTAGAGGTCGTCGATTAGCCAGAAGTAGATGACGACGCCGAGCGCCTTCAGTCCGTCGCGCCAGCCGATCTTCTTGCCTTCCTCATAAGTGCGGCCGTGGTAGGAGACGGGCACTTCGTAGATGCGCAAGCGGCGCTTGGCGCACTTCATGGTGATTTCGGGTTCGATGCCGAAGCGGTTGGAGCGGATGGGGATGCTTTTCAGCAGGTCAGTCCGGAAGGCTTTGTAGCAGGTCTCCATATCGGTGATGTGGAGATTGCAGAACATGTTGGAGAAGAAGGTCAAGAAGAGATTGATCTGGGTGTGCCAGTAGGGGAGGACGCGGCGCTGGACGCCGGCCATGTAGCGGGAGCCGAAGACAGCGTCGGCCTGGCCTTCGACGAGGGGGCGCATGAGAGCGGGATAGTCGTTGGGATCGTATTCGAGATCGGCGTCCTGGATGAGGGAGAAGTCGCCATCGGCCTGTTGGATGGCGGTACGGACGGCGGCGCCTTTGCCCTGATTGACGGCATGGCGGAAGAGGCGGATACGGGGGTCGGCGGCGGCGAGGGATTCGAGGATGGCGGAGGTGCCATCGGTGGAGCAGTCGTCGACGACGACGAGTTCGCGTTCGAGGTCAGGCGGCAGCGGGGCGGCGAGGACGGCCGCGATGCTGCGCGCGGCCAGGGCCCGTTCGTTATAGACGGGCATCAGAATCGACAATTTCATGCGGATTGTTCAGTATAATGGGCGCGCCTATCCATTGGTTGCAGAAGGTTGCAGAAGTTGTGGTTGCAAAACTGCAGGTGGCAAGGGGAACCCTATGAAACACTCAACACCTCGGCGTGACTTTTTGAAGGGCTCCGGCGCGGCCGGCGCGGGCCTATTGATTACGACCTCGAAGATCGCCTTTGGCTCGCAGGCGAACAGCGCGATGACGCTGGGGCTGATCGGCTGCGGCAATCGCGGCATGTATGTGTCGGGCATATTCGCCAAGCACGAGTTCCTGAAGATCAATGCCGTCTGCGATATTTACGACGATAAGATCACGGCGGCGACGCAGAAGTATTCGGGCTCGAAGGCGTACAAGAACTATAAAGAGATGCTGGCGACCAACGTGGACGCGGTGTACATCGCGACGCCGGCGTTTCTGCATCCCGAGCATGTGGAAGCGGCCATCATGGCCAAGAAGCATATCTTTTGCGAGAAGCCGGTGGGCGTGGACACGGCGGGCTGCAAGCGCGTGATCGCGGCGGCGAAGAAGGCCGACCCGACCAAGCGCATTTCGTTCGACTTCCAGCAGCGTTATGGCAAGGACTACAACAAGGTTCACAGCATTGTGAAGTCGGGCGAGCTGGGCGCGATTCAGATGGTGCGGGCGGCATGGCTGGGCGGCGGACCTCCGTTGAAGTCGGGCCACGCAGCGAGCGAGGAGCGGATTCGCAACTGGTTCTTCTACCGCGAGCTGTCGGGCGATATCGTGATTGAGCAGGATTGCCACAACATTGACGTTGTGCACTGGTTTGTGGGCAAGCATCCGGTGCGCGTGGCCGGATACGGCGGGCGGCAGTTGCGGCAGTACGGCGACATCTACGACAACATTGTGCTGAGCTACCAGTTCGACGATGGGCGCACGTTCAGCTACAGCGCGAACCAGTTTGGCGCGAACACGGGATGGAGCGACGTGAGCGAGACGTTCATTTGCGAGAAGGGCTCCGTGAACGTGGGGCGCAAAGGCTACACGGTGTTCCGTCCGAAGATGCCGAACGAGGTGGTGGAGACGAAGTACGACATTACGCAGGACGCGGTGAACCAGTTCATCGACGGGGCGCGGACGGGCAAGCTGGAGAACTTCGCGAACGACGCGGCGATCTCGACGTTGACGGCCTATATGGGATTGCGCAGCGCGGTGGAGGGTCGCGAGATGACCTGGAGCGACGTATGGAACGGGTAAGCCGGCGTGGGTGGTTGGCGGGCGCGGCGGCGGCGCCGTTGGTGAGCGCGGTGGCGCCGTTGGTGGGACGCGCGGCGGGTTCGCTGGCGGGCGTTGCGGCGTTGCCGTTGGCGGGCTTGACGGCGGCGGGCGCGGCGATGGCGGCTCCGGCGGCGGGCAAGAAGGCGCGGCTGCGGACGGCGATATGCGCCTACAGTTTCCGCCCGGAGTTGGGCCCGAAAAAGATGAGCTACAACGACCTGGTGGACCTGGCCGTGGACCTGGACGTGGACGGGCTGGATTGGACGGTGGACTGGTTTCCGGCGGCCAGCGACGACTTCCTGATTCGGCTGGCCAACCAGGCTAT
>CAYUZM010000982.1:0-2808 GCA_964449665.1 uncultured Solibacteraceae bacterium | reverse complement strand
CCTGGGCCCCCCGCGGGCCCATTGCTAACCTGTCGGTTTCCCATGGGACTCAAGGACAAAATCGCCATCATAACCGGCGCCGGCTCGGGCATCGGCGAGGCCACTGCCGCGCGTTTCGCCGAAGAAGGCGCGCGCCTCGTATTGAACGACATCAACGCCGAAAACGTCGAACGCGTCGCCGCCAAACTCCGCGAATCGGGCGCCGAAGCCGTCACCGCCGTCGCCGACATCAGCGTCGAAACGCAAGCCGCCTCCATCGCCCAGGCCGCCATCAAAGCCTACGGCGCCATCGACATCCTCATCAACAACGCCGCCGACTTCACCCAAAAATCCCTCGACGACGCCACTCTCGCCGACTGGCAGCGCGTCTACGGCGTCAACGTCTTCGGCACCGCGATGGTCACCAAATACGCCGTGCCCCACATGAAAACGCGCGGCGGCGGCTCCATCGTCATCGTCGCTTCCATGAGCGGCTTCATCGCCCAGCCCAACTTCACCAGCTACAGCTCGAGCAAAGCCGCCGGCATCATGATGACCCGCTCCCTCGCCCTCGACCTCGCGCCCTTCAAAATTCGCGTCAACTCCGTCTGCCCCGGCTGCATCGTCACCACCGCCAGCCACCGCGAAGTCGAACGCCTCGGCCTCAAGTTCGAGGACTGGTACAACGACAACGCCGCCAAACACATGCTCCGCCGCCTCGGCGAACCCATCGAAGCCGCCAACGCCATTCTCTTCCTCGCCTCCGACGAATCCAGCTTCATCACCGCCGCCGATTTAATGGTCGACGGCGGCTACGTCCACTGGTAGAGGAATAAAAAGGAGGGGCGCAATCGTTCCATCCATTCCTACCGAAAACCCGCGATCGCGCCTCGGAGGGCATCGTACGGGATGCCAGCCCGCCTGATATCCCGGCGCAAATCCGCAATAATCATGTCTCTCGACTAGGTCGTGGCCGGCAGGCGTCCCATTGCATTCCTTCTGATCTGTGTGAATCTGTGCCCATCTGTGGCTAAATGAACTTATACGTCCCCGGCCGCGGAAACGGCTGCCGCACCATCGGCGAGTCATACCCGCTCACTTCCTTCGGCGTCAGGTCCAACTTCGAATTCATCATCTGATCCCAAGTCAGCTCCTGCCCCGAATACGCCGCCTCGCGCGCCATAATGCACGTCATCGTCGTCTCGGCGACAGACATCGCGTGGTTCACATACGCCCCTGTCCCGCGAATCGAATTCACCAGTGCCACATGCTCGGCCACATAGTCGCGCACGTCCGGTTGCGCCCCCAAATCCTTGCAGTTCGACCGCCCCTTCGTACCCACCGCCAACTCGCTGATGTTCTGATACAGCCCGCGCGGATACTGCCGGCAGTAACTCGACATTCGCACCCCGTTCTCAAACACAAAATCCGTCGCCAGATGATCGTAGATGTTCCCGTGCACATCGTCCTGCGGCCGCCACGAAACACCTCCATACGCCGCCGCCGAAATCGGATGCACCCCCATCATCCAGCAAATCACGTCGATGTTATGCAGGTGCTGCTCCACCACCTGGTCCCCGCATAGCCACAAGTTCGAATACCAGTTGCGATGCTGCCACTCCGTATCGCCCCAACCCGCCTTTCGCCCCGCCGCCTGCTGAATCACCGGCGTCCCCACCCAGTACGCGTACGTCGCAAGAACGTCGCCAATCACGCCGTCCTTGATCTTCTTGATGGTCTCCTGATAGGCGCGATTGAACCGCCGCTGCGCCCCGCTCACCACCGTCAGTTTCAGTTCTTCGCTCTTCTTCGCCGCGCGCATGAACCGCTGCACGCCCACCGGGTCGGTCCCGAATGGCTTCTCACAAAACACATGCTTCTTCGCCTCCACAGCCGCTTCAAAATGAATCGGCCGCCAGCCCGGCGGCGTCGCCAGCATCACAATGTCCACATCGCTCGCGATCAGCTTCTTATACGCCTCGAATCCCACGAACCGCTTGTCCGGATCCACCTTCACCCGCGCCGCGATCTGCGCATTGCGCGAGTCCTCCTTCAACCACCGCAGGTTCTTCTCCAACTGGTCTTCAAACGCATCGGCCAGCGCCACCACTTCCACGTTCGGATCGCCCGTCAGCAGATCCTGAATCGCCTGCCGTCCGCGCCCGCCCACGCCGACCAGTCCCGCCTTCAACTTCGCCGGCGCCTGCCCGCGCACCAATTCGGGTCGAATAATCTGAAATGCCGCCGCCGCGCCAACCAGCGACCGCCGCGAAAGCGCCAGCCCGTCAAAGGTCCGCCGAGTATCGTTTGCGTTATTGTGGGAATCGTTCATGAATTCAACCTCCGCCCGGCCTCATTCTATCTCCGGCATCATCGCCGCGCTCGTCACCGCCCGCCGTCAAAATGGCGATGGTCCCGACATTCCCGCCACCATCCGCATCGCCCACTTTGCCCACAACGCGGGCTGCTCGGGCGTCGCGCTCCTCGGCGCCACCGGCGAGTATCTCGACTACTCTACCTCGCAGCGCATCGAACTCATCGAAGCCGTCGCCGCCGAAGTCCAAGCGCCCTTAGTCGTCAACTGCTCGCACACCGTGCTCGAAGATTCCATCCGCATGGGCAAAGCCGCCGCTGAAGCCGGCGCCACGGCGCTCATGATCATGCCGCCGCCCTTCTTCCATCACGACGCCAAACAATTGAAGGCCTTCTTCGCCGCTTTCGCCGGCGCCATGGACGAGCGCCCCCCCCTGCTGCTCCACAACCTCCCCGCCTTCACCGATTGGATTCCCATCGAAGTCGCCCAACAACTGCTCGGCCCGCAAGTCTAGG
>CAYUZM010000981.1:0-2811 GCA_964449665.1 uncultured Solibacteraceae bacterium | reverse complement strand
GTTGCTCGTCGCGGCAACGGGCGGGCGTTTCGCGGCGCTCTACATTGGCACGAAGATGCCGCTGCGCGGCGGAACGGTCGCGGGGTGCTCGATGCCCACCGGACCGGGGAAAGCGGTATTGCACCGATGACGCGGCGGGCACAGTCGCGGCGCGGGCGCGCGGGATCATCGTTGCTCGAGACGGCGATGTGGGTGCCGTTCCTGGTGATGCTGTTTGTGGGCACGGTGGAGATGGCGCGCGTGAGCTACACCTACTACGCCGTGCAGAAGGCCTTGTATACGGTAGCGCGCGTGGCGGGATCGAGCGTCAGCGCCAACCTGTGCGCCGAAGACGACGCGACTCTGACCGACGCCAAGAACTTCGCCGTGCGCGGCGGGCTGGAAGAAACGTCAACGTCGCCGGTACAGGGGCTGGAAGCGGATCAGATCCAAGTGAGTCTGGAACGCATTTCGCCCGATGATGGCGCGCTGATTGAGTGCGACTGCTCGTCTTCGGGTTGCGACACGGCCAACGGCGGCGTGGCTCCCGACTATGTAGTGGTCTCGTTGACCGACGGTTATCCGATTCAGTTCCGGATACCGTTCCTGAACGTCGACCCGATTCCACTGCGGCCGCGCGTGCGCGTGCCGTACGGGGGCCTCTGATGCGGACACGGAGCCGGAGGGGGCAATCGTCGATTGAGTATGCGCTCACCTACCTGGCGTTGATTCTGCCGCTGACGATGATGCTTTATCATGGCTCGAACCTGTTGTGGGTGTGGCAGAGCGGCAGCGATTTCACGCGGCAGGGCGCGCAATACGCGGCCACGCATTGCTGGCAGCCGGGCGGCGAGAATGTGTTGAGCTATATGAGACAAAATACTCCGATTATGTTCGACCGCGACCAGTTCCGCGACGGCCAGGCGGAGATGGAAGTGTCCTATTTCGGGCGCAATGTGGAAACGGGCGCGCTCGAAGACTACACCTGCGACGGCAGCGCTTGTTCGCGCGAATGCGTGCCGGAACTGGTGCGGGTGCGCATCACGAACTATCAGTACCGAGGGCTGTTCAGCTATTTTGGCCTGGCGCCGGTTTCGATTCCGCCGTTCACAACGTCGATGCCGGTGGAGAGCGCGGGGTGTGGACCGGACGAAGAAGCGTGCACGGAGTGAGCGAAGGGAGATAACGAGGAGCGAATGTCGCAAACAGTTCTGGTGGCTTCGAGCGATGAACATTTCCGCGAGACCGTGCGCGACAGCCTGGCCAATGTGCCGAACGCGAGGATTGTCGCCGAGTACCCGGAGGTGGCGTCGAACCTTTACATCCGCGTGCTGCAGGATCTGGAGCGGCATCCGGACGCGGGGTTGATCTTCGACCTGGCAAGCGATCCCGACAACGCGGTAAAGACGCTGGAGAAGATCAAACAAGCCGTGCCGGACTTGTATGTGATCGCTTCGAACTACCACGCCGAAGGCGACGTGGTCATTGCGGCGGTGCGGGCGGGGGCGAACGATTTTCTGACACAGCCGTTGCGGCGCCTGGAATTCAAGGACGCGATGGGCCGTTTTGAGCGCGCGCCGAAACGCGAGCACGGCCAGACGCAGAGCCGGCTGGGCAAAGTTTGGACGTTCCTGGGCGTGAAGGGCGGCGTGGGCACGACGACGCTGGCGGTGAACTTCGCCTCCGTGCTTTCGCAACGCAAACACTCGACGGTATTGCTGGACCTGGATTGGACGGCGGCCGATTGCGCGTCGCAACTGGGCATTCAACCGCAATATACGTTGATCGAGGTGGGCGAGAATCTCGAACGCATGGACCAGGCGCTGTTTGAAGGCTATGTGGCGCGCGATCCGGTGGGATTCTTTCTCGTGGGTCCGCCGGATTCGCTGGAGACACTGGGTTACTTCAGCGAGCCAATGATCCGCGACTTTTCGAACTTTCTGGTCGAGAAGTACGAGCACGTGGTGATCGACGCCGGGCGCAGCGTGCAGAACGAGGTGATCTTCGGGGCGCTGCAGGTCTCGTCGTCGATCATGCTGGTGATGACGCAGGATTTCCCTTCGATCCGCAATGCGCAGAGGTACTTGTCGTCTCTGATGCGGCTGGGATTTTCACAGGACCAGATCCGCAGCGTGGTGAACCACTATCAGAAGAAGGCGGGCGGGCAGATCGCCACGCTCGATCAGATTCAACAGACGCTGAACCAGCAGGTGTTCTTCGGCGTGCCGCCGTCGCCGGCAGTACCGGCGGCGATCAACCGGGCGCGGCCTTTCGTGGTGGACCGCCAGGCAGCGGGCGAACTGGACGCCACATTCCGGCGCTTTGTGGATAAGGCCACCGGACGCCAGAAAGACCTCACCAAGAGCGCCTGATGAGCACACGCCCCACAGCGCGTCCCGGCAGCGGCACGGAGCGATGGTTCTCCATCAAGCAGCAGATCCATGGGCGGCTGCTGAATTCGCTCACGCCCGAGCAGTTGAAGACGTTGAACCGCGAGGCGGCGCGCGAGCAGATCGGCACGGTCGTCGAGCGGCTGGTTCACGAAGAGCAGATGCCGATGACGGCGGTGGAGCGGGAGCGTCTGATCGAGGAGATTCTCGATGAGGTGTTCGGGCTGGGACCGCTCGAGCCGCTGCTGAAAGACCCGACGATCTCCGACATTCTCGTCAACGGCTACAACAACGTCTACGTGGAGCGGGGCGGGATTATGGTGGAGACGAACGTGCGGTTCAAGGACCAGAACCACGTGCGGATGATTATCGACCGCATTGTTTCCAACATCGGCCGGCGCATCGACGATAGTTCGCCGATCGTGGACGCCCGGCTGGCCGA
>CAYUZM010000980.1:0-2817 GCA_964449665.1 uncultured Solibacteraceae bacterium | reverse complement strand
GCCGGTTTCGTTGATGAGATAGACGCCGCCTTGGGTGCCGGCCCAGAGGCCGTCGTCGCGGGCGAGGAGGACGAAGACGCGCTCTTGCAGTTGGGGCACGGCTTCGAACGCGGGCGCTTGCGAGGGCACGGGGGGACGGAGGCGGAAGAGGCCGGTGGTGGTGCCGGCATAGAGAGTTCCCTTCCAACTGGCGAGGGAGATGACGGAGCCTTTGAGGCCGTGGGATTCGTCGAAGCGCGAGAGGCGGGGGTTGAAGCGGGCGATGCCATTGTCGGTGGCGAGCCAGATGCCGCCTTCGCGTCCGGCGGCCATGGCGGCGACGTATTCACTGGGGAGGCCGGAGGCGCGGTTCAGGACGCGGACGACGGCGCCGGAGGCATCTAGGAGGATGACGCCGCCGCGCGTGGTGCCGAGAGCGGTGATGCCATCGGGGAGGGCGAGAACGGAATAGAGCGAGTTGTCCTTGAGATAGGGGAGCAGGGCGGGCGCGGTTTCGACGAAGCCGGTCGCGGTTTGGCGAAGGAGTCCTTTGCTGGTGACGAGTATGGTTCCCGAGGGGCTGGCGTAGGCGCCGCGGACGTCGGTTTTGGCGAGGGCTTCGCCGCCGGGGACGGGGACGGGCTGGTTGCCGTCGAGGCGGTGGAGACCGACGTCGGCCATGACGAGATGGACTTTGCCGTCGATGAGGAATGCGCGGCGGAGGCGTTTGGCGGCGCGCCAGACGCGCGGGGGGCCGGTAAGTGGGCGGAGGATGAGGCGTTCGTAGGAGCTGAAGACGATGCCTTCGGAGGTGTTGAGGATGGACCAGACGCTACCGAAGGTGCGGTCGGCTTGCGGGATGGTATCGAGGAGAGAGACGTAGCGGGTGTTGCCTGTGTCATCGGCGGCGAGGTAACCGATTTCGCCCTGGCCGCCGACGAGGACGTTGCCGTCGTCATCGAGGGCGAGGGAGCGGACGGGGCCATTGTTGGGCAGGCGGATGGCGCGCCAGTGGATGCCGTCGAATTCGAGCATGCCTTCGGTGTTGCCGAAGTAGAGGATGCCGCGGCGGTCCTGGACGACGGCCCAGTTTTGCGGGGAGAGGCCGTAGGCTTTGCTGCCGTAGGACTGGAAGAGGAAGTCGCCGGAATGTTCCCACGAGGCGGCGCGGAGCATTGCGGGCGGGCAGGTGAGCAGCCACGCACAGACCAGTTTCGAGAGGAATGGCCTGGCCATCCGGTGAGTGTCCTCCGTGGACCGTGGCTCAGGCCCGATTCGCTTGCCGGCGTGGTTCAGCGCTTACGAGGACACGGAATGGGCCGGCCGGAATGGACCTGGAGTAACCAGTATCGGTTAGGCGGGAGGGGATTGCAAACAACAACCGCGGCGGCATTGGCTACCGCCGCGGTTGGGTTTACACAAGGGAGTAGAAGAGGCGATTTTCTTGGTGAAGAGCCTATTTCTTGCGGCGGCGGAGGGCCAGAAGGCCGGCGAGACCGCCACCGATGAGAGCGATGGAAGAGGGTTCTGGGACGACCTGAGAGCCGGTGCCGACGGTCATATCCGGGAGCTGACCGTCGAGGTAAAAGAGGATGCCGACTTCGGTGACGGCCACCAGTTGGGGGAACGTGGCGGAGGCGGATTCGCCGGGAAGAACCTGAAGGAAGGTGGGCTGGCCGGGAAGCAGCGAGTTGCAGGCGACCGAGCCTTGGCCGATGGGATTGAGGACGTTGGGGATGGTGGTGAGGTCGCCCTGCGGGCAGGCCCATTTGCTGACGATTGCGGTAACCGCTGTCTGAATGCCGACGCGGCCGAGGCCGAAGTCGGAGAAGGAAAAGTCGAACGAGAGTTCTTCGCCGCCGAGGATGGGGGCGGGGTCGACGCGGTAGCTCAGATAGTAATATTCGTTCGAGTAGAGCTTGCCGGGGAGGGAGATGTCGAAACCGATGGCGGAACCATCGGGAACCATGCCGAAGTCGGCTTCGGTGAGGTGGCCGGGTTGCGCGCCGCCGGGCGTCAAATTGAGGAAGAAGAACTCCTTGAAGGCCAGGCCGCCGACGGAGCACTGATTGGCTTCGATGGGCACGGGCGAGGAGAAGGCCGGGATGTAATCAGCAAGTGTGGCGGCGGGGCCGGGGCTGGCTCCGGGGCAGGCGACGGGACTCGCCATCAATGGGCTGGTTGCCAGGCATGTCGCCAATCCGGCGAAAACGAAGAAGGGTTTCAACAGTCGCATAGGAGCGGGATCCTCAATCTGATGTCGAGTCGATTTCCGGATTTCGATCAACGAAGATCGCGGGCGGAGAGCACACTCAGCGTGGAGAATTCTTTACAGAACCCCGCCAACCAATTCGGAGAATCCCAGTGTAAGCAGTTTGGGCGGAGAAATAACTACCTGATGGTCCCGATTTCGGAACGGAAAGTACTAGTCCCGTACTCGGTACTTAGTCGGCGGTTGCGACTGGCAGTAAGTATGCGGAGGCGAGGGCGTTTACGCGCCAACGCTCATGCGGGCATGGGCGACAGCCTCTTCGACGACGTTCTGGTACTCGGCGAGTAACTCAGGAGAAGAAGCCTCGAAGCGGAGCACGAGGACGGGCTGGGTATTGGACGCGCGGGCGAGTCCCCAGCCGTTGGAGAAGATGACGCGGACACCATCGACGTCGACAACCTTATGGAGTTTGCGGAAGTGCTCGGCGACCAGGCGGATGACTTCGAACTTGGTTTCGTCGGAGCAGTCGACGCGGATTTCGGGAGTGGAGACCATGGCGGGCAGGCCCTCAAGTTGGGCGGAGAGGGGCTTGCCGGAGTTGGCGACGATTTCGATGAGGCGGCAGG
>CAYUZM010000979.1:0-2822 GCA_964449665.1 uncultured Solibacteraceae bacterium | reverse complement strand
GTCGGGGATTGTGCACGAGATTGCGCCCAGTGACGCCCGCGCCTACGTCGACATTCAACACCCCAAGACCTTCGACTCCGTTGAGAAGCCACTCGCGATTTCGCCGAACGCGCCCGCGCAGTGGACCTTCCCCGCGCGCAGTGTCAGCGCAATCATCCTCTCCACGCAAAAGGAAAACCCAGCATGAGAAGCCTCGTTCTCGCTTTCATAGTCAGCACCGCGGCGTTCGCGCAATCGATTCCACGGCCCGAGTACCCGCAGCCGCAATTCGAGCGCGAACAGTGGCTCACGCTCAACGGCCAATGGGAGTTCGACTTCGACGATGCCAACGCGGGCCTGAACCAGAACTGGCAGGCGGGCGCGCGGGCGTTTTCGAAGAAGATCACCGTCCCCTACTGCTTTGAATCGAAGCTGAGCGGCATCGGCGACACGGCGTTCCATCCGTGGGTCTGGTACCGCCGCGCGGTCACGTTGCCCGCCAACTGGTCTGGCAAGCGTGTGCTGTTGCAGTTCGGTGCGGTGGACTACCAGGCGATGGTGTGGGTGAATGGCGCTTACCTGGGCTCGCATGAGGGCGGCAATGTGCCGTTCCGTTTCGACATCACGCCGCATCTCAAAGCGGGCGCGAACAGCATTGTTGTGCGCGCCGAAGACATTCCCACAGATGAGTTCATGCCGCGCGGCAAGCAGTATTGGCAGCCGAAATCACGCGGCATTTTTTATACGCGCACCTCGGGCATCTGGCAGCCGGTGTGGCTGGAAGCGGTCGGCGACAATCATCTGGCAAGCGTCCGGATCACGGCTGGCATGGATGGCACGGCGAAGTTTGACGCGAGGCTTGCGCGCAACGAAGCCGGCCTCGAGATCAAGGCGATCGTCGGCGCCGCGACGCTCTCTACCACCACCACCGCGGCGCCGGTTCACGGCCTCGCGTTCACCGATCCGACACCGCGCCTGTGGTCGCCCGAGTCGCCCAACCTGTACGACGTCACGTTCGAGCTGCGCCGGGGCGCGCAGGTGCTGGACCGCGTGAAATCGTACTTTGGCTTCCGCACGGTCGCCATCGGGAGCGACACGCTTCTACTCAACCGCCGCCCGCTCTTTCTGCGCACCGTGCTCGACCAGGGCTACTGGCCGGAGAGCATCCTAACGCCGCCTACGGACGCCGCCATCCAGTACGACATCAAAATGATGAAGGACATGGGCTTCAACGGCGCGCGCAAGCACCAGAAAATTGAAGACCCGCGATTCCTTTATTGGGCCGACAAGATGGGCCTGCTCGTGAGCGGCGAGATGGCGAACGCCGTGAAGTACGACGAGGTTTATGCGTCGCGTTTCACGCGCGAGTGGATGGAAGCCGTCGAGCGCGACTACAACCACCCGTCGATCATCATGTGGATTCCCATCAACGAAAGCTGGGGCGTGCCCAACCTGCAGGACCCGCGCCAGCAACAGCACCTGGTCTCGCTTTATGCGCTGACGAAGTCGCTCGATGCCACGCGTCCGGTGATCGACAACGACGGCTGGGAGCACACCGATCATACGGATTTGATGTCGCTCCACGACTACGCCCGCACGGGCGAGGTGATGACTGCCAAGTACGCGAAGCTCTCGCGTGCGAAGGGTTCGCTGATTCCCGACAACGGCCGCCCCGCCGTCATCCCCGGCTACGCCTATAACGGCACGCCGTATTGGATGAGCGAGTTCGGCGGCGTGGCATACCTGCCGCCGGGCATGGAGGCATCGGCCGAGGCGTGGGGGTATTCCGGCGTGGAACGAAACGAAGCCACCGCCAAGGCGCGCATCGCCGACCTCTTCAACGCCGCCTCCAAGCTTCCTTTCAACGCCGGCTACTGCTACACGCAACTGACCGACGTCGAACAGGAGATCAACGGTCTGATGACCTACGACCGGAAGCCCAAGTTCGATGTGAATTTGATCAAGCAGTGGAACAGCTACCCGCGGTGGTAGCGGGAAAGGAATCGCCTTGGCACACCCCAAGACCTATCACTTCAATTTGCCGGCCAACAAGCGCCCGGAACATGCCGCGATTGTGGAGAAGTGGTATCCCGGCATTCAGCAATACTGGGACCGGTCGACCTCCTCGCGCATCTTCGATCCGATTTTCGGCATCAAGGCGGTGGTGATTCATGCCACGGCCGGTGGCAGTTCGGCCGGAGCGGTTTCGGTGATGCGGGACGGGAAGGCGTCGTTTCACTGGCTGGTTCCCGATGAGGACGAGCCGCAGCATGGACAACTGGTGTGGGCCTGCGCGCCGGAAGCCCGTGCGGCATGGCACGTGAGGAATGCCGCGCATCATCCGGACATCAACTCCGACGCGACGAAGGTGAACCACTGGTCGCTTGGGATCGAGGTGGTGAACAATCAGTCCACCGGCGACACATTTTCCGATTGGCAGGTAGAGGCGACGGCGCGCATTGTCCGCTATTGCTGGGCCAAGTATCCGAACCTGGTTCACGTGGTGTCACACGCCAAACTGGATCCGGAGCGGCGTACGGATCCCGGCGCCAATTTTCCCTGGTCCCGTTTCAAGACAATGGTGCTTGGCCTGCCGGCCGACGCCGTGCCACTCGTGGTTTCCGAAGCCGTATCGGCCGAAGCGCTTCCGATGGACACGGCTTACCCAAGCTGTTGTGGATGATCGGCGTGAACTATCCGCGGCCGCGCTTAGTCGGCGCGCCGCAGACGCAGGCTCGGCGGTCCAATGTGGATGTGCGCCGCCGACGCCTTTCCGCGCACCGCGCCGCGGAACAGGAAGAATGGAACGCGTTTCGCTTCCAGGTACCGCCGCAACCACAACC
>CAYUZM010000978.1:0-2825 GCA_964449665.1 uncultured Solibacteraceae bacterium | reverse complement strand
GGCGTGCATTATCGGGGGGGGCGTGATGTGGGCGTTGGATGTGTTGACTTGGGAGGAGGCGTCGGGGGCGGGGAACCAGGACAGTATTTTGTTTTTGTGGGGGTTAATGATTGTGGTGGCGAATTTGGGGTGGTCGGGGTTTTTCAGTCTGTTGGCGGGGTGGGGGGTGGGGAATGCGTACGGGCCGGTTTTGGACCCGGTGACGTTTGTGGGGGTGGCGGGGGTGTTTTCGGCGTTCTTTGTGAACGACACGATGTGTCTGGTGCTGACGCCACTGGTGCTGGAGATTACGTCGCGGTTGCAGCGGAACGCGGTGCCGTATCTGTTGGCGGTGGCGATGGCGGCCAATATAGGAAGCGTGGCTACGATTACGGGGAATCCGCAGAACATGATGATCGGAAGTTTTTCGGGGATTCCGTATCGCGCCTTTGCGGCGGCGCTGTCGCCGGTGGCGGCGGCGGGGCTGGTGTTGACGGTGGCGTTGATTGCGGTGATGTACCGGCGGGAGTTTTTGCGGGCGGAGACGGTGACGCTGGAGAGGCGGCGGGTACGGGTGCACAAGCCGCTGTTGTGGAAATCGCTGGTGGCTTCGACGGGGATGCTGGTGTTTTTCTTTGCCGGGTGGCCGGTGGCGAAGGTGGCGGTGATTGCGGCGGCATTTCTACTGGTGACGCGGCGGTTGAAACCGGAGCGGATCTACCGCGAGATCGACTGGTCATTGCTGGTGTTGTTCATCGGGCTGTTCATTGTGGTGGCGGGGGTGGAGAAGACTTCCCTGCCCGGCGATATGTTTCAAGCGTCACAGAAATTTCATTTGGAGCGGACGTGGGTGTTGAGCGCGTTTGCGGCGCTGCTCTCGAACGTGGTGAGCAATGTGCCGGCGGTGCTGGTGTTCAAGCCGTTTGTGGCGCACATGAGCGATCCGCAGAAGACGTGGCTTACGCTGGCGATGGCGACGACGCTTGCGGGGAATCTGACGGTGTTGGGGTCGGTGGCGAATTTGATTGTGGTACAGAGGGCGCAGGCGGAGGTGAAGATCGGGTTTTGGGAGTACTGCAGAGTGGGCGCGCCCTTGACCGTCTTGACGATTGCAGTCGGGGTGTATTGGTTGGGGTGAGAGTTGGTTGGGCTGATATATGCTGAGGATCATGCGACTTTGGGCAGTGCTGGCGTGCGCGCTTGCGTGCACGCCGATGGTGTTTGGCGCGCCGGCGGTGAGCTATCAAAAGGATGTGAGGCCGATTCTGGCCGAGCGTTGCGTGGTGTGTCATTCGTCGAAGAACGCGAGCGGCGGGTTGGTGGTGGAGAGCGTGGCGGCGTTGGTGAAGGGCGGCGCGGCGGGGGCGGCGGTGAAGGCGGGCGATGCGGACGGGAGTTTGCTGGTGCGGAGTATAAGCGGCGCGCCGGCCGGCGAGAAGCCGAAGATGCCAAAGGTTGGTACGGCGTTGACGGGGACGCAGGTGGCGGTGATCCGGCAGTGGATTGCGGAGGGGGCGAAGGACGATTCGGGGGGAACGGCGGCGGGCGAGACATGGTGGTCGCTAAAGCCGCTGGCGAAGGTGGATGTGCCGCAGATGTTGAGCTGGGGGCGAACGGAGATCGATGCGTTCCTGTTGCGCGCAATGCGGGCGAAGGGGTTGGAGCCTTCACCGGAAGCGGACCGGCGTACGTTGGCGCGGCGGGTGTATTTCGACTTGACGGGGTTGCCTCCGACGCCGGAAGAGATGGACGCGTTCGTGCGCGATTCTTCGCCCGATGCTTGGGAGAAACTGGTGGACCGGCTTCTGGCGTCGCCGCGTTATGGGGAGCGATGGGCGCGGCACTGGTTGGATGTGGCGCATTATGGCGAGTCGCACGGATATGACAAAGACAAGCCTAGGGTGAACGCGTGGCCGTATCGAGATTGGGTGATCGAGGCGTTCAATAGCGATAAGCCGTATGGGCGGTTTGTGCGCGAGCAGGTAGCGGGCGATGCGTTGTGGCCGGAGGATCCGAAGGCATTGGTGGCGACGGGATTTTTGGCGGCGGGGCCGTGGGATTTTGTAGGCCATCAGGAGCTGCGCGAGGGAACAGTGGATAAAGACACGACGCGGGTGCTCGATCGCGACGATGTTGTGGCGCAGGTGGTGTCGACGTTCACGAGCATGACGGCGCATTGCGCGCGGTGCCACGATCACAAGTTCGATCCGATTCCGCAGAGGGATTACTACAATCTGCAGGCGGTGTTCGCGGGCGTGGACAGGGCGGACCGGCCCTTCGACGATGACCCGGCGGTGTATGCGAAGCGGCGCGCGTTGATGGGCGAGAAGAAGGCTGTGCAGATGCGGTTGCAACCGCTGCTGGACAAGATCGAGTTTGCGGAGAGCGAGGAGATCACGGCGCTCGATATTCGCATACAAGATGCGGGATTGTTGCTGGCGCATCTGGGGACGCCGAAGAACGCGGCCGAAGAAGCCGAGAAGAAGGAGTTGGAGGAGCGGCGGGTGGCCGATCGCGCGAAGCGGAAGGCGCTGGTGGATGCGCTGGTGGGGCAGGAGACGTATGCGGCTGTGGCGCTGTTTGAACATGAGATGAAGGCCATCGACGCGCGGATTGCGGAGTTGCCGAAGCCTCGGATGGTGTATGCGGCGGCGAGCTATTTTCCGCGCGCGGGGAACTTCAGGCCCTCGCTCGCTCCGCGGGATGTGTTTGTGTTGGATCGCGGCAATGTGCGGGCTCCGAAAGAGCGGGCGACGCCGGGGGCGCTGAGTTGTGTGCGTGGCGTGGAGGCGGGGTTTGGCGGGGCGGAGGAGGAGGCGGCGCGGCGGGCGGCGCTCGCGAATTGG
>CAYUZM010000977.1:0-2827 GCA_964449665.1 uncultured Solibacteraceae bacterium | reverse complement strand
TGGAAACAGTCTTCGCTTCCTTTCTGATCCGCTATATTATGTGATAGTCAATAGTTTTCCATTCGATGTCCGCATTAGCAACGAGATGGTTAAATTGCTATGGGCGCAGCGGACAATTACTCCGCAGTCGTGCTCGGGAAGCACATCGGAATCAGCGATGTCCCGAAGACAAACGTTCAGTGATTCGCTTTTTCTTTGGCTTCCTGGAGCCACGCTTCGACTTGCTCTATTTGCTCTTCGACATTCCGTAACTTCGATTCTTCTTCGTCGATCCATCCTTCGACACGAGTTCGGTATCCGTCACTTCGAGCTTCATCGAGTTTGCCCTGGAGATCCGAAAGGTGATTGCGCTTGTGTTCCTTGATGTCATGCAGTCGCGAGAGTCGTTCCTCTAATTTCGCAATGTTGGCCTGTACGCGTTCTAGAAAAGCTTCGTGCTTGGCAGCATTGGCGGCCCGACGCTCCGCAGCGGTGTTGCGCGCATCTGCTCTCGATTCCTTATAGCGTGCCCAGGCTTCATCCAAAGTGTCTTGTGCCTTGCGGAGTCGTTCGAACATCTCCCGTTTTTCTTGGCCGCGCATGTCGTGTTTGTACGATTCAAAGAGATTCCATGCTTCGCGCATCCGTTCGCTGCACGCTTGAAGCTCGCCTCGCCGTTCGTCGAGTTCTTCATAGAGCCCGACGGGAGAGAGGATTGCGCGGGCGGTGAGTTTGGGCAGGAAGAGAATCAAATCAGTGAGTGAGTTCTCCAGATCCGTGAGGGGGCGCGCTCGGTCGATGGTCTTAGCGATCTCGTTGCGATGACGGCTACTGCGTTCTATACGCTCGTCCCGCTCTCGTTGCGCAATTGCTGCGTACTCCTTGCCTTCTGCCTTGATCGCACTCAGTCGTTGCCAGAGCTCGTCCTTTTCAGCCTTAGTAGCGAGGTGGGCCGTTTGCATCTCGCTATGTACGTCTGACGCGGTAGCCCAAAAATCCTTCCATGAGGCATCTCTGTTAATACAGAGGCGCTGGAGTCCTTCGAGATCTGAGATGCGCCTTGCGAGGGAATCCTTCAGGGCGACGGCATTTTTCCGTTGCTCGTCCTGTGATTCTTTGACGCTAGCGATGATAGTCTGGAATCGGTCCCACGCCTCCGAACGATCAGTCTTTGTTGGGTATCTGACGATACGGAATGCTTCGTTAACAGCCCGAATAGTGACCCAAACTTCCTTCCACCCTCTGCCAGTCTGCGCAGCTTGTTGCGACTGCTCCGTAAGGCTAGCGATGGCATGCTCAAGCGATTGATAGTCCATTCAGACACCTGGTTAATGCCGTATTTTACCTCTGTTAGGATTCCTAACTATTGACCACGTCGTCATAGGTACTACCCCACACCAAGATCGTGAGGCTATCGATCGTCTGCTGGTATCACACCGCGTCAAGTATTCCCAAGCTCGGTGGTCGTGCTTTCGTTAATGCCCCCTGGTTTTTCGAACGCTGTTCGTTGGATAGGCAGGGAATCCTGGCACTTTCGTATTCAATCCGCCTCCATTGGCGCTGGTAACACCCGAACCGATTGCCTCCAACCGTAATCTCACGCGGCGCGGCGTCAACGGCGCTGCCCGCTCCATTCGCTTCGCTCCCGTGTTGGCCGTTTCCCTTCGGTGACGCTCGCGCCTCCTTGCGTGAGCTTTCCCGGTCTCCGGCGGTTCGGATCACCGAGCGCCAGAAACGGAGAACGGAACATGAACACGGAAAAACAGGACGTCTATACCCGCATCACCAACAAGATCGTCGCCGACCTCGAACACGGAGTGCGCACCTGGCTCAAACCCTGGAACGCGGAGCACGCCGCCGGAAGAATCACCCGCCCGCTTCGCCATAACGGCATGCCCTACTCGGGAATCAACATCCTCATGCTGTGGGCTTCCGCCATCGAACAGGGCTTCTCGGCCCCCTTCTGGATGACGTTCAAGCAGGCGTCCGAACTCGGAGCGCATGTGCGCAAAGGGGAGAAAGGCTCCCTCGTGGTCTACGCCAACACGATCACCAAGGCCGAAGACACTGGCGAGGGCGAGGAGATCGAGCGCACCATTCCCTTCATGAAGGGCTATGTCGTCTTCAACGTCGAACAGATCGAGGGCTTGCCCGCGCACTATCGGGCAATCCAGGCTGAGACTGTCACATCCGTTCAGCGCATCGAGCGTGCCGAGAGGTTCTTCGCCGCTACGGGCGCGGATATTCGCTACCGGGGCAGTCGCGCGTTCTACGCGCTGGAACCCGACTACATCCAGGTGCCGGTAATCGAAGCGTTTCGCGAGCCGGAAAGCTTCTACGCGACGCTCGCCCACGAGGCCGCGCACTGGACACGCCACAGCAGCCGCCTGGACCGGGAGTTCGGTCGCAAAGCCTGGGGCGACGAAGGCTATGCCCGCGAAGAACTGGTCGCGGAGCTTGCCAGCGCATTCCTGTGCGCCGATCTCTCCCTCACTCCCGAAGTCCGGGAAGACCACGCCGCCTACATCGGATCTTGGCTCCAAGTCCTCAAGAACGACAAGCGGGCCATCTTCAGCGCCGCCGCCCACGCCCAGCGCGCCGTGGACTACCTGCACGGGCTCCAGCCGGAGCCCAAGGAGCGGGCCGCGAAAGCGGCTCGTTTTCCTTAAAGGACGAGGAGCTTCCCTTCCCCAAGCGTCATCAGGTGTTTGGGCGGGTTGTATGGAGTCCATGTTCCGCTACGTCGAACGTTATAGGATCGTGGGCCTGAACGGCGCCACCGGCTACATCACTCCGAAGGACATGCTCGCTGGACGGCAGCAAGAGATCCATGCGGAGCGCAACCGGA
>CAYUZM010000976.1:431-2830 GCA_964449665.1 uncultured Solibacteraceae bacterium | reverse complement strand
CGGTGACCAACTGGTCGGCGGGGACGCGGAAGCCTCGCTTGGTGGCACCGACGATGTAGTCGCCGGGTTTGAGCATAGGGAGGCGGAGGCGGCCGCCGCGGCTGGTCTTGCCGGTGCTGCGTTTGTTTAACAGAAGCTCGACGCCGTCTTCGGGAACGGAGACGACGAGGGTGCCGGTGGCGCCGCTGACTTGAACGAAGAACGACAGAGTCGCTGTTTCGCGGGTGAAGATGTGCAGCTTCTTTTCGACGCGAGGGGCGCCGAGGGCGACCATATGTTCGCCCGGGAAGAGCGTGCCGAGGGCGACCGGCTTGGCGCTGGTGGTGCCGACGCGCTGCTCGTCGAGTTGGAGGGCGAGGCCGGGCTCGTTGGACAAGATGGAGCCGCGTTTACCGGCGGCGGCGACGGCGAGCACGGTGCAGTTGTGGGCCTCGGCGGGCTTGGTCCAGGTGGGCGGTCCGCCGGCGGCGATGCTGAACTCAAAGCGCGCGTCGCAATCGCCGGCGCGGAGTTGGAGCAGGTGGTCGCCGGGCGAGAGTTCGGGCAGCGCCCATTCGCCTTCCGAGAGGCCGCCGGCGGGTTTGCCGTCGATGGTGACCTCGCCGTTGGGGACGTCGGCGGTAAGCAACAGAGACGCGGGCTTGGCCGGGGCCGGGCTGGCGGCGTTCACGGCCGGACCGGGCGGCTGCGGCGGATGCTGCTGGTTCCGCATGATGACGAAGGTGCCGAAGACCATGGTGACGCCCATGCCGATGCCGAGCAGGGTGCGGACAAGGAGCTTGGAAGTCGTCTTGGGCGGTTGGGCGGGATTCTCGCGGGCGATGGGGCGCACCTTAATTTCGGGCTTGGCGGCCTTGCGATGCTGGTGCGGGCGCGGTTTGGGGGCGTTGTCTTCGGGGCGGAAGAACTGGATTTCGGCGGGAATCTCACCGGCGCGGTCCGAGCTCAACGAGCCGGGCGTGTGCACGAGGGCGAGCATCTGGTCAGCCTGGGGCGCACCGAAATCGGGTTCGGTGACGACGGCGAGGCCGGTGGCGGTGTCGATACGCGGGCCGGCTTCGGCGGCGTGTTTGAGTAGAGTGCCGCGGGCGACCATGCGCTGTTGGGCCTGGGTGATGAGGGGTTCGAGATGGATATTGCGTTTATACAGGCGGCCGAACTCGACCAGACGCTGATAGACGGGCTTCAGCTCTTCAAGGTCGGTCGCCTGTTCAATGCCGTCGGTAAGGGCGGCAATCTCTTCGAACAACTCCTGGGAAGGAGGTTCGTCGTCATAATCGTCGTCGTCGTATTCCTCGCCGGCCGAGGCATCTTCGACGGGAGCCTGGTATTGGGCCTGCTGCTCGCGGGGGGGCCAGGGACCCGGCGTGGGGCCCGCGCTGTTACCGGACGGGTAGCCGGACCAAGTGGATTCTTCAAACTGGTGCGCACGGTTCATGCTTCGGAATCCTTCTCCTTCACCACTATCGGAGGCAGTGGGGTGTAGATGCACTCGGCCAAACCTCTCATTCCTCTCTGCGGCTTTTGCCTACGGACCTGAGGCATGGAGGGTACTGCGCGTAAGGCTTCGGATAGCCCCCCATGCGGGGCTGTAGTACTGGAAAATGGGGGAGTATGAGCGAGATTGTGACGATTGTGGATCGTGAGAACCGGGTGGTGGGGAGGGCGGCGCGGGCCGAGATGCGGGCTGGGAGGTTGCCCCACAGGGCGAGTTTTGTCTTTGTTTTCCGCGAAGATGGGCGGCTTGTGGTGCAGCGGCGGACGGAGACCAAAGACGTGTGGCCGGGGTGGTATGACCTGGCCGCCGGCGGGGTGGTGGTAGACGGGGAGAACTACGAGGAGAGTGCTCGAAGGGAACTGGAGGAGGAGCTAGGGGTGCGGGGTGTGGAGCTTAGGGGAGGGACGGAGTTCTGGTTTGAGGACGAGGCGGTGCGGGTTTGGGGGTGCGCGTATGCATGCGTTTACGAGGGGGAATTGCGGCTGCAGGAAGAAGAGGTAGCGGGAGTGGAGGAGTGGGGGGCCGAGGAGTTGGAGCGGGTGGCGGCGGGGGAGGTGCGGGTGACGCCGGACAGTTGGGCGGCGCTGCGGTTGCTGCGGGAGATGCGCCTCATACCCATACGTTCGTAGCCGATATGGAGGCCAGGGAGTATCTGGCCTTGATGTGCGGCACAACGTTGGCGATGAGGATGGCGAAGAGGTCACCATGAGCGACTCGAACCCGTACGTGGGAGCGCGTCGTGAATGGAACGATCGATTCCTCGACCTTGTGCGGGAGCGACGCTGGTGGCAGGCCGTCGCCGGTGCGGAACTTGCCTTATGTCTCAGCCCCGCCGTCGGCTTCGTCGGGCTGAGCCTGCAACACAAGACCATCCCGTACGTCGTCGAGGTCGACTCCCTCG
>CAYUZM010000976.1:0-421 GCA_964449665.1 uncultured Solibacteraceae bacterium | reverse complement strand
TTGGATGTGCGGCAAAAGTTTGGCGATGAGGAGTGGGAGGAGGTTGGCGACGAGAGGGATCGGGACGCTGGTGGCGGGGTGGATGGCCGCGGCGATGGGACAGGCGCAGACGACGGCGCCGCCGTTGAAGGCCAGCCCGGCGGCGCTCACGTTCACGTTTACGCAGGGCGCGACGACGCTGCCGGCGACGCAAACGCTGGCGATCAGCGGCGGGTCGGCGGCATCGCCGTTGAACTATCAGATTGTGATTTCGGCCGGGCCGTGGCTGGTGGCGACGCCGAGTACGGGTTTGGCGCCGGCGTCTGTGAAAGTGTCGGTGAATCCGACGTCGCTCGCGGTGGGCACGTTTACGGGAACGATCACGGTTTCGAGCGTAGGCGGCGCGACCTTGCAGACGGCGACAACCAACGTGACGCTTTCG
>CAYUZM010000975.1:0-2836 GCA_964449665.1 uncultured Solibacteraceae bacterium | reverse complement strand
GGATGATGTACGGATTGTCGGCCAGCAGGGAAGCGGGGAGCGTGCCGATCTGCGCGTTGGTGAACGCCGTTGTACCGTTGGCCAGGCGCGTCCAGGCGGTGGCGCCGAGAACCTGATACTCCAGTTCCCAGGACACCAGGTTCTGGTCGGTCACGGTGCCGCTGATTGTGATGTCGCCGGAGCTTGTCGAGTTCGTGGCCGGCGAGAGGATTGTGACCGCGGGGGGCGTGGTGTCGGCGGCGCTCACATTCACCACGAAGTTCTGCGTGACGGCGTTGCCGAAGCTGTCGGCAACGCGCGCTGTCACATTGTTGGCTCCCGTCTGGTTGGCCGCGGGAGTCCACTGAATCTTGCCCGTGGCGTCGACTGTCATTCCTGCCGGGGCTACGGTAAGGGAGTAGATCAACGAATCGGATTCCGGATCGGTTGCCGTGATCTGGTAGAGATATTGCGCACCGACTGAGGATTGCGTGGGCGCTATCGAGGTAATCGACGGAGCGAGGTTGGTGACAGCGGCCACGCCGATGTTCCAATTTTGCGTGGCCGTGGCGCCGATGGTATCGCGCACCTGCAGCGAGACGTTGTGGTTGCCCACCTGGCCGGCCGTTGGCGTCCATAGAACGACGCCGGTGGCGGGGTTGAGCGTCATGCCGGTGGGCGAAGCGAGCAGCGACCAGGTCTTCGTGTCGCCCGCGTCGGGATCGGTGGCCGTTGCGTTGTAGGCGTAGGTCTGGGCGACGATGCCGGTCAAACCGGGTTGCGACGTGATGACCGGCGCGCGGTTCAGGTTTTGGACGGCGATCGAGAAGTTCTGCTCAACGGTTGCGCCCGCGAGATCGCGAACCCGCAGGCTAACAGGGAACGTGCCCGTGGCGGTGGGAGTCCACTGCACCAATCCCGTTGCGGCGTTGATGGCAAGGCCGCTGGGGCCGCTCAACTTGGAGTACGTCAGCACGTCGGTGGCGTCGGGATCGCTGGCACGCAACGCGTAGGCATATGCGCGCCCCACGGTGCCACTGGTGAGCGGCGTGGAGGAGATGAACGGCGCGTTGTTGATGATCTGCGTTTCGATGAACAGGTTGAAGGACTGGCTGGCGGACCGCGAACGCTTGTCGGTCACCTTCAACTGGATTCGGTACCCGCCGCCTTGTCCCGCTCCGGGAGTCCAGGCAATTCGGCCGGTCGCGCTATTGATCGTCATGCCCGGAGGCGGCGACGTCAACTGCCAGGCGAGTACGTCGCCTGAGTCGGGATCCGCGGCGGCCGGTTGATAGACGTAGGCAACGCCGGTGCGTCCGCGCGTGGCGGCAGCGCTGGTAATGGTCGGCGGCGTATCCCCGCGCTGCGCGCGTGGAATGGGCGTGGCCGAACTCTCCGTGCCTTCGGCCGATTCGACGCCCTGCGCGTTGAGCCAGCGGACACTGTAGAAGTAGGTGGTGTTGTTGGTGAGACCGGTATCGGAGAACGCACCCACTGCCGTGACGAGGCCGTTTCGAATGGCAGCCGCGGTTGTGGCGGCCGTGCGGCGGTAGATGTTGTAGCCCGCCGCTCCCGGAACAGGCGTCCACTTCAGGTCAACACCGGCATCCTTGAAGCGCGCCACCAGGTCGTCGACGGTCGTATTTGGCCCCTGCCCAATCACCAGTTGTGCCGCCGTTTGATTGTTGGTTTCGTCGCCTTCGATCACGGCGTTGGCCGTATCGGCCGTGGCCACTATATTGATCTGCCCCGGCGCCGGGTTTGTCCAGAGGGCATGTACGTCCTCGAACTCACCCGGCGCCAGGGAACGCGTGGTGTTTGCCGCCGCCAGCAACGCTCCACCGGGCCCATTTCGGAACTCCACCCGGTGAATCGCCGCCCGCGCCGCTCCTCCGTTGCCCACGCGAACCACGAGTTCCGTCTGCGCGGGATAACTCGTGTCGATTCTTCTCAACAACGACGGCAAAAGATCGGGCGCCGAGTTCGGCAACGTCGCCCCCGCGGCGCTCAAGGCTTGGGCGCGGAAGTTGTTCAATCCCGGTGTCAGCCAGTTGGGTGTGACGATGGCGGGCACGGTCAGATCGTCGTTGATGTTGGTTACCGAATAGGCGTGCTGATTCCAGACCTTGCGCGTGTTTGCCCAGTTGCCATCGCCGCCCGTGTAGACACGAATCCCGCGATCGGAGGTGGGTGGCCACGGCGTGGCGGGCACCACGATGTCGGCGTGGCCGTCGTTGTCCACATCGGCCACCACCGGCATTTCGATCGCCGTCGAGGACGAACGCGTGAACTGGTTGAGAATGGCTCCGTCGGTGCCGCGAACGATGTAGAAGTTCTGCTCGTCGGCGAAGACCACTTCCACGGTGCCGTCGTTGTTGAAATCGAAAACGGACGAGCCCGTCATGCCCGAGCTGGCGCGGTGGGTGCTGGGCGAAGGACCGCTCTATCGGGCCTTCCTCCGAAACGAGGGAGATGACGAGAGCATCGTACCGGCCGGCTCTTATCCGCCAGGCCGGTGCGGCTTCCAGCCAGTGGGCACTGCGGCTGGCGATCCGCAGTCGAGCCAGGGCAGCAACAACTGGGTGTTCGCGGGCCAGCGCACCTCGACCGGCAAACCGCTGGTAGCCAGCGATCCGCATATCGCGTTCGATGCCGCCTCCTGCTGGTACGAAGTGCACCTGTGCGGCGGCTCATTTCAGGTGGCCGGCATGGCCTACGTCGGCATGCCGGCGGTGATGTTCGGCCGGAACGAGCGCGTCGCCTGGGGTTGTACCAACAACATTTGCTCGCAGCGCGACCTTTACCAGGAGAAGACTGACCCGGCCCACCCCGGCGCTTTCCTCCACGATGGCCGCTG
>CAYUZM010000974.1:0-2837 GCA_964449665.1 uncultured Solibacteraceae bacterium | reverse complement strand
TCAGGTGCGGCCCGTACTGTTCGGCGAGTTGGTTCACTGGCAGGGGAGGTTTAGCCACGAGCTTCCTTCTTGCTTCTCAATTGGGCGCTCGCGAGCGCTGCGCGCTTGCAGCCGGGACAGAGCGCTTGCCAATGTCCGGCCGGACCACCGATCCGGTAATCGAATCCAAGTTGAGGTAGTACCTCACGCAGGTCGTCGATCTGCAGCTTTGAGGCGAACCGCTGTCCGCACCGCGCGCACTTGGCGCCCTCGTCGTCCGCGCCGGCAGCCTGATACAGCTTGACGCCAATCTGGGCCGGTCTCTGAAAGATATGGAAGAACTTTCCAAAGGGCAGGAACAAAAGCGCGCCGATCACGGTGATCGCATGGAGGATGGCGAGGAACCCATAGAACGATCCGCGCAACCACAGGGTGGATGCAGTCAACGCCAAGCCTGTTACCGAGATCGCAAACAACAGGATCAGTGGGAGGAGGTCGGCGCTGAATTCCTGCAAGCTGAGCGCGCCGCGGTCGCGCACACGCCGCCAAAGAGCCAATGCGATGCCAGACAATACCAGAACGGCGGACACGTCCAGGCCATGAAACAGGAACCAGGAGACGATCGTTCGAATCGGGAACGAGGATATGGGGAACCCGAACAGGTGGACCACATAGAGCATCTGGTCAGTCCGGTCTGTTGTGAAGTGGATCCATCCGAACACAAGCGGAAACGTGATGGCGACCGCAGTGAGACATCCCCAGAATAGACTCTGATGCATCCACCAGCGGAGGCGCGACCTCTCTCGGATGAAAGTTTGTCCGGCAATGTGCGTGGCCCCGGTCTTGGCGATGATCCCCAGCGCCCGCGCCGGTCCCAGGATGCCAAAGAGTTGAAACGTGCGGTTGAAGTAACGGCGGGTCGGCGGCTTGTTCAACCATACTGCATAGTGATACACGATGCCCCACGTCGCGAAAATGACGGCGAAGGTATAGATGACTAATGCCGGGTCGAAGTTCTCGAGGTTGCGCGAACCTACGACAATGGCTGCCACCAGAAGCGCCGTTGCCATCGAGGCCCATGCACCCGCCCGTAGCTGTTCGGCGCGGCGCGCCGCGGGCGCCGGCAACACTTGCTCGTCGGCTTGCTGGCGAGACAGGAATAGCTTCCGATTCAGTGCCCACATTGCCAGCGAGAATGCCGCCAGCAAAACAAAGCCGGGCCAAATTGCTCCCGTCCGGTCGCGAAAGAAACCGAGCAACAGCGGCGGAAAGAAGCCGCCCAAGCCCCCCATCGCGCCTACCAGCCCAGTCACCGTCGCCGTGCTGGACGGAAACAACTGCGGGACGAGCTTGAATACTGCGCCGTTCCCCAAACCGAGCAATGACGCGCATCCTAGGGCTCCCACGCTAAAAGGCAGAATCGACGGCCACGTCAGCAGTAGTGCAAATGGAATGATCCCGAGGAATACTCCCGACAATACGCGCGCCCCACCGATCCTGTCCGACAGAATTCCGCCCGCTGGCCGCATAAGCGTTGCCAGCACCACGAAGCCGGCGGTCCGAAATCCCGCATCCGTCATGTTCAGCCCGAACTCGTCTCGCAATAGAGAGGGCAGGTAGATCGAGAAGGCGACAAAGCCACCGAACGTCACAAAATAGAACGCCGAGAGCGCCCACGAATTCCGCTCCGTCGCCAGCACGCGCAGCATCGGCCCGAAGCTGGCTGGAGGACCCGTTCGCGGTGCGTTCCGTGCCAGCACAAAAAAGACAAAGGCCCACACCACGCACAGCGCTGCAATTCCGTGAAACACCGCGTCGCGGCCGAACTGCGCGGCAGCCACAGGACCTAGGAACACCGCCGCCGAATGCCCCATGTTGCCCAGGCCGAAAATCCCCAATGCCGTCCCCTGGCGCTCAGGTGGGAACCAGCGCGAGACGAAACCCACGCCGACCGCAAAGGACGACCCGGCGAGCCCGAGCAGGAAGGCATAGAAGACCAGATCGTTGAACCCGCGCGCCAGTGGCACAACCGCGGCCGATAGCGCCACCACGAAAAATAGAACCGTGAATACGGCCCTGCCCCCCAAGCGGTCCGTGAGGAGACCCATTGGTATCCGTGCCAGCGAACCTAGCAACACGGGGACGGCAATCAAGAAGGCGCGCATCTGCGCCGACAGATGCAGATCAGCCTGGAAACCCGGCGCGAACGCGCTGATCAGCCCCCAAGCGGCGAAGCAGATCGCGAAAGAGATGGTACCGAGAGCCAGGTTCCGGTTTGACATTCAGTCCCGCTAGCGGTCGAATTGGACAGCTCTCGGAAATAGTACATTGTTCTCCAAGTGAACGTGCATGTGCAGGTCTTCTTCCAGTTCTTTGAGGCCGCTCATCAGGGCGCGGTAGGTGACGCAGCCGTAGTCGGGGACGTGAAAGTCTTGGGTAATCTCACGAATCCTAACGAGCGCTTCACCCGCCGACTCGTGCTCGGCCTCCATCATCGCGATCGGATTGGCCATTCTTCCAAAGGGGCTTTGCGGCAGAGGATTTCCCGCGTCCACGGCTGCTTCGGTGGCGCTGATCGCCGGGAATAAGACCATTTCTTCCTTTCGCATGTGCATCTCCATCCCCGCGCGCAGCGCGCCAAAGACCTCCGGCAATCCTTGCAACGCCGGCCCGTAGCGCTGGTTGTACACGCGATACACCTTCGCCACGCGCATGCCGATGGCGGGCAGTTCGCGATTCAAACCAGCGGAGCGACTCTGGACGATGTGGCCAATCAGGTCTCGCAGCGGCTCTACCGGCCAATCTCGCGCCGATTCTGGAGGCGCGTTGATCGCCTCATCCAATTGCCGCTGGACCGC
>CAYUZM010000973.1:0-2845 GCA_964449665.1 uncultured Solibacteraceae bacterium | reverse complement strand
AGCGTGATGTCAAAGGTCTGCCATTGGTCCGGCGGCAGCGTCGCGTTCACTTTCGGGAGAACGCGTGAGTACAACGCACCGTTGCCATGCAGCGAGACCGGTTGTCCATAGTCGCCGTAGATCTGCACTTCGTATCTCGACCGCAGCCCCACGCCGGAGTTGGAATCCTGCGCCACGCGGAACTCGATGTGCAATTTGAAATTGGCGAACTTCGCCGCGGAGACGATGTCGGACGCCTTGTCTTTGTTCTTCATGGCGCCCTTGTCGACGAACCACTCCATCGGGCGGCCGGGAAAGCGGGGCGACCATCCGGTCATATCACGCCCGTTGAACAACTCGACGGTGCGTCCCGGCACCCACGAACCGTCGTCCTTGTCGCGTAAGACAGGCGCGCGGCGGCCGGCGAACTTCATCGCCGCGGCGGCGCCTTCGGCCTGCATCGTGCCTTCCAAGGTGCCGGCGGTCGTCAGGCGAGCGCGATAGGTGAGCTTTTTTCCGCCGCGCTCGAAGACCCATACCAGCTCCTCGCCCTCGATTTTGAGCATGGGGATGGCATCCAACTGGCCTCCGGGAGCGCCTACGAATTTCCCTCGCATGGCCCTGGTTCCCGACGCCTCCACTTCCAACCACCATGCCCGTCCGCGCGGTTCGTTCTCAACGGTGATGTTCCAGCGCCCGTTGAAGTCGCCCGCCTCGGCCAGCAGTGGCGCTGCCACCATTGCCATCACCCCCAATAAGGTTCGTCGCGTGATCATGCGTGCAGTATACTTTGCCCATGCCAGCCCCTGTTGCCTCGCGCCGCGCGCGCCTGCAAATGCCGGTTGCGTTGCAACCGGCTTCCGCGACCGATCCGCTCGCCATACGCGCCGTCCGCGTCTTCTCGCGTCACATCTGCCTGCAGACGCTTGGAGGCATCGACGGGTGGGGCGAACTCTCGCAGCCTGCCGGCCGTTCACTTCCCCACTTGGCTCATAGCGCACTCCAGAATCTCTCCGCCAGCGCCTATACGGCCGCGGAGAAGACCCTTCCGCCCGAACTTGCACCCGCTGCCGTCATGGCGATGCTCGACATTGTCGGCAAGCACTCTAAGGCTCCGGTCTATCAGGTTCTTGGGGGACCAACGCGTTTCAAGGTGCGCGCCATGGCGCTTGTATCGAGCGCGGCGGAGGTGAAGGCGGCACGTGCCCTTGGCCATCGCGCTTTTTCCCTTCGCATTCCCGCGCCTCCATTTCCCAACACCGGCAAGCTCTACGTGAACACGATTCGCGGGTTGGTGGACGACGCTCGCGCCGCCGCGGGCGCAGGTTGCGATTTTGTCCTCAACTGCGACGCTCAACTCACGGCCGGCGATGCCCAACAACTCGCCGCGGAATTTGAACGTATGCACCTGCTTTGGATTGACGAACCATGCCGCCACGGCAATACTGCCGCGCTCCGCAAAATCAGCGATGAATCCGTCACGCCGATCGGGCTCGGACGTCATTGCACGAATCCCTCGGAGTTTCAGGATCTGCTGCGCGATGAGGCTGTCGATATCGTGCGTCCTTCGCTGCAAACCTTTTCCATCGCGCGCATCCGCCGTATCGCGGCGCTTGCCGAGACATACTACGTTGCCATCGCTCCTCATCATCGCGGAGGAACGCTGGGCACGGTGGCCGCGCTGCACGCCGCCGCCAGTATGCCGAACTTCTTTATCCAGGAGCTGCCTCCACGCCCGCCGGACGATCCCATCCAAGGCTTCGACGCTGCGTTGCACGATGGTTATCTTCACCTTCCGTCCGCGCCGGGCCTGGGCGTCACCATCAATGAGGCCGTCATGGCTTCCACGGAGGTGCGCGCATGAGACGCCGTCACTTCTTGGGCGGTCTTGCCGCCGCGCCTGCGCTTGCCACTCCGAGCGATCCGTGCGCTTGTGCGCCCATGCCCCAGCTGCTCCTTCCCGAAGGCTTTGCCAGCGTGGGCACGAAGTGCAAGATCACGAACGTCAAGGTCTTCGGCGTCTCGCTCACGCCGGAATCAGACCGCCCCTATGTCTTCGTCAAACTGGAAACCAACCAGGGCCTGATCGGGTGGGGAGAAGCCACGCTTGAAGGCAAAGCGGGCGCGGTTATCGCCTGCGTGAACGATTTCCGTGACTTCCTCATCGGCGCAGACCCGATGCAGGTGGAACATCACTGGCAGTCGATGTACGTCCATTCGTTCTACCGTGCCGGTCCGGTGATCGGTTCCGCCATTTCAGGCATCGATCAGGCGTTGTGGGACCTTCGGGGCAAGCTCCTCAACCAGCCTGTCTACAAGCTCCTCGGCGGGCCCTTCGACGAGCGGGGCGTGCGCGGTTACTACCACCTGCGCGCGCGCGGTCCCGAGGATTATCCCCGCCTCCGCGAAACCGCCAAGCGCGAAGGCATCACGTGTTTCAAGACCGGCATTCCGGGCTACTACGAATGGATCGAGACGGACGCCAAGCTGCGCCGCGCGATTGACGGCCTCACGAAACTCCGCGAAGGCATCGGCCCGGAGATCGACATCGGCGTCGACTTCCATGCCAAGACTTCGCCCGCGGTGGCCAGCATCATCGTCAAAGAGGTGGAGCCACTGAACCTGTTATTCGTGGAAGAGCCCTGCCCGCCGGAAAACGTGAAGATGATGCGCAAGATCTCCCGACGGTCCACTACCCCCATCGCGACAGGCGAGCGTCTCGTCGCGTCGTATTCGTGCCGCGAACTGATTGAAATGGGCGTTGTCGATATTCTGCAACCCGACATCAATCATGTGGGCGGCATCACGGCGTTGTGGAAGGTCGGGGCCGCCGCCGAAGCGAGCGGCATCTCCATGGCGCCGCACG
>CAYUZM010000972.1:0-2850 GCA_964449665.1 uncultured Solibacteraceae bacterium | reverse complement strand
GGGGTGTGGGGGGGGGGCAGGGGCGCGCGACCGTGCCGCCACTTGGGGGGGGGGGAAGGGGGGGGAGGGGGGGGGGGGTAAGGTAGTTGGGGGGGGGGGCAGGGTATGGGTGGCGGTGATGATATGGGTTGTCTTATAGGGCTGCGTGGTCGCCGCGGCGGGGAATGGTGACCGGGATACCGTAACGTTCTTCGATGGCGGTTTTGAGAGCTTCCTGGGCGGGCAACTCTCCGTGGACGAGGAAGACACTCTTGAGGCGAGGGGCAATGGGTTTGATCCAGGAGAGGAGTTCGCCCTGGTCGGCGTGACCGGAGAGTTCCTGGATAGTGACGACTTCGGCGCGGAGGCGCATGGGTTCGCCGAAGATGGGGACTTCAGGTTGGCGTTCGACGATTTTACGGCCGAGGGTATGTTCGGCCTGGAAGCCCACGATCAGGATGGTATTGCGCGGGTCTTCGATGTTGTTGCGCAGGTGGTGGAGGATTCGGCCGGCTTCGCACATGCCGGAGGCGGAAATGACGATCATGGGGCCGCGGAGATCGTTGAGCGCTTTCGATTCGGAGGCCTCGCGGACGTAGCGAAGCCGGTGGAATCCGAAGGGATCTTCGCTGTTGTTGAGGTAGGCGTTGGTTTCCGCGTCGAAGCACTCGGGGTGGGCGCGGTAGGCTTCGGTGGCGTTGATGGCGAGGGGGGAGTCGACAAAGATGGGGATGTCGGGGATGCCGTTGCCGCAGCATAGCTGGTGGAGCATGAGGACGATTTGCTGCGTGCGGCCGACGGCGAAGGCGGGGATGATGACGCGGCCGCCGCGGGCGGCGGTGCGGACGATGGTTTCGCGGAGTTTATCGAGGACGACTTCGTCGTTCTTGTGGAGGCGGCCGCCGTAGGTGGATTCGAGGAGGAGGTACTCGGCTCCGGGCGGGGGTTCGGGGTGGGGGATGATGGGGGGGTTGGCGCGGCGGACGTCACCCGAGAAGAGCAGGCGAACCTTTTTGCCATGTTCGTTGAGATGGAGCAGCACGCTGGCCGAGCCGAGGAGGTGACCGGCGTCGTTGAATTCGAAGTCGATTTCGTCGGAGAGCGCTTTGCGCTCATGGTATCCGGTGGCGCGGAACTGAGTGAGGATGCGTTCTGCGTCGGCGACCGAGTAGAGAGCCTCGACGGCGTTGTGCCCCGCGTTCTTCATTAAAGTGTGGCGGCGCTGAAAGCGTTTGTTGAGAAATTCCGCATCCTTTTGTTGGAGGTATGCGGAATCCATAAGCATCGACTTGCAGAGATCTACGGTGGCGGGCGTGCAGTGGATGTCGCCCGTGAATCCATCCCTGGCAAGGGAGGGAAGATTACCACTATGGTCGATGTGGGCGTGCGAAAGCACTACACCCGAAAGGGTGTTGACCCGCATGGGGAGGTGGCGGTTACGCTCGAAGGTGTCCTGGCGGCGTCCCTGATAGAGGCCGCAATCGAGAAGGTAGCGCTGGCCGTTGACCGTGAGCTCATGCATGGAGCCGGTGACGGTTTGTGCCGCCCCCCAGAAGGTGAGTTGCATGAGATCCAGTGTAGCCGTGCGGCCGTAGATGTGGTGGAAATGCCGGTTGTGCGAAGCTATAGAGATTTAGGGGAACATGAAGAAACAGTACAGTTTATTGGTGTGCGGACTTGCCTTGCTGGGCGCGCCGGTTGCGGGACAGCAGACGCGCGTGGAGACGATTGAGGCCGAGCGCGACAAGAAGGCGGCGAAATTGGAGCCGGACGCGCCATCGAAGGTGGAAGAGCGTCTGATCTACATCAAAGACGCGAAGGTGTTGGAGCGCCTGACGGCGGGCGTGGGCGGGTTCCGGATCAAGCTGGGCGGTCTGGGAACAGGCGGCGGATTTGGGCTGGGCCCGCAGTATCTGCGCGACGATCTGGCGCGGGGAACGATGTTTGTAGACGCCTCGGCTCAGGCTTCGACGCGGCAGTGGGTGCGATTGGAAGCGGCCATGGGTCAGCCGAAGACGGCCAATGGGCGGCTGTTTTGGGAAGCGCGAACGCTGCACCACAACTACAACAGCCTGCCGTTTTACGGGCAGGGTCCGGATTCGGAGAAGATCCGGCGGACCAACTACCGGCTGGAGAATACGGTGGCCGACGGGATGGTGGGCGTGCACCTCAACCGCTTTGTGCGCACGGGATTTTCGTCGGGCTACATGTGGAACAACGTGGGTCCGGGGCAGGACAACCGGTATGCGAGCGCGGAGCAGGTGTTCCGTCCGGTGCAGGCCGCGGGCATTGACAAGCAGACGGACTTCTTCCGATGGGGCGCGTTTGCGCAGTTGGATTTCCGCGATTCGAAGGCGAGGCCGCGGCAGGGCGGCAACTATTCGGTACGGTATGACAGCTACAACGATCGCGACCAGCGGCTGCATGGATTTCAGCGCGTAGACCTGGAAGGGCAGCAGTATCTGCCGGTGTTCAACAAGCGGCGGGTGTTTGTGTTGCGCGGGCGGGTGGTGATGACCAAGCATGACGACGATCAGACGGTTCCGTTCTATTTGCAGAGCGTGCTGGGCGGGTCGCAGGATTTGCGCGGATTCCGGCCCTACCGGTTTTACGACGAGAACATGATTGTGATGAACGCCGAATATCGCTGGGAGGTGTTCTCAGGGATGGACATGGCGATTTTCGCCGATGCAGGCAAGGTGGCGCGGCGGCGGAGCGATTTGGACTTCAAGAATCTGGAGAGCGCGGTGGGTTTTGGGATGCGCTTTAATGCGCGCAACGCGACGTTCATTCGTATTGATGTCGGGTTCAGCCATGAGGGCTTCCAGGTGTGGTTCAAGTTCAACGATGTGTTTGCACAGCGGCCGTTCG
>CAYUZM010000971.1:0-2850 GCA_964449665.1 uncultured Solibacteraceae bacterium | reverse complement strand
GCCGCCGCGCGCGAACGCAGTCAAAACGCGGATGTTGCTAAGGAGATCGAACGGGAGGAGAAGCGCCTGAATGGAGAGGAACAGCGAATCCTCGATGCCTACCGAATGAACATCATCTCCCCCGCTCAACTCGCGGACCAGCTTGAGAAATTGAAGTCGTACCGTTCGGCGCTGGAACTTCGTAAATCAGAAACCGAAGTGGAGCGCGCAGCAGTGCCCGCCGATGCATCCACTCGGATCGAAGACTTCTGCGCCGAGGCTGCCAGAAATCTATCGGCGTTCACCACGCATGAATGGCAGGAATTGCTTCGGACCATCATCGAGAGAATCGTGTTTCATGGCGACAGGGTAACGATTCAGGGCCGCATTCCGCTACCCGCGGAATCGCTGCCAGCCAAGTTCCGGCTCGGTGATATCCAGATCGCTCCCCTGGCGCGGCCGACGCCTGTCCGTGCCAAAGCCGCGCTGTAAGGGGTCTCTCCGGCTTGAGAAAGGCTACCGCATGGTCCGCCCAACCCCCTGACATTCCGCCATCGTGGCGGAAGGACAGAGGGGCTGTCGCCTCGACTCTCGCTCCATACTTGCTCAGATCAGCCCTTGTTCATTGGGGCGTATTGCGACCATGACAATAGGACATTGTGGTCGCAATACACCCTCGGATGCTGACGAGGTCGCACAAGAAAATGAAACCTTCCTGGTCGCAAACACATGATCGCCGAGGTTGGCTATGCGAGCGTAAACTGCTTTGATCTAGGCCGCTGCTTAAGAATCGGATTGGAGTAAAGTGGAGGTGATTGGTAGTTTGCTTAAGGAGTTCGATCATGCCACATCGAAAGGCACCGGCGGTTCGAAATGACGATCCGAAAATGTCCGGGCCGCGATGCCGGAATGCTACTCGACAAAGCGTGGGCGGCGAAACACCAAATATAATAGGTTGTGCCGCCAACTGACGTTACCCTTCCCGCGCTTCTTCTTGAACAACTTCAGCGATCACGCGTTGTGCCATTCGTCGGTGCTGGAATCTCCGTTGGGGCGGGACTACCCAGTTGGGAGCAGTTGCTCTGCGAGTTGCTCGAATATGCCAACGGACATGGTTTCATTCAGTCCGCGGCAGTGCACATCAGCGAGGCCATTGCCTCAAAACAGTTTGAGTTGTCAGCGGAGGCGCTCGTCTCGGCACTGGGCGACAACTTCCCCGAGGCGCTCCGCGGAGTATTGCGATCGTCGAAGGTCGAACCAAACGCCGTGCACAACCTACTGGCGACCGTTAGATGGCCTGCAATAATCACCACCAACTATGATGATCTCCTACCAGCGGCCCTGCCCGACCAATACAGTAGGCTGTCGTGGCAGGATGACGCTTCACTTGGAGCCGCATTGCGTCGTGCTGAACCACACCTCTTGTTTGCCCACGGGTGCCTTGATCGGCCAGAAACTCTCGTCCTCACAGAGAGCCACTATCGAAGGTGCCTACGGCACGCTCCTTATCGAACGTATCTCAAGGCAATGTGCTCACAGTACACATTCCTTTTCTTGGGATTTAGCTTCTCGGACAGGGATGTGCATTGGCTCCTTGAGGATCTTCGTCACGAATTTGGTCAGTCTGACGTGCCTCATTTTGCGCTCCTGAGTACGCTCCAGGCCAGTGAACTTCGAACTCGCAACCTGAAGGACAACTTCAACATCTGCGTGCTACCGTATGAAGTCCAGGATGGTCAACATGGTGCGGTGGAACGGATAGTGCGCATTATCGTAGATCATTGTCCACCAAGTCAAATCATTGACAAGGCATCTGGACTGCGAGACTTGTCAGTGTTGACAACGTTAAAGGCCACCCTAGGCGCCAACGAATACCTGGAGCAGTTCACGGACACATGTCGAGGTCTGGCCAAATTAGGCTATGCGCGTACCTCATGGATGGCCCTGCAGCGCGCAATTAGGGAGGTGAGCGAAGAAATCGGCCTGCCGGAGCGGGTCCGTGCAACTCTTGCCCTTGCGGATCTAATGAAATCCGACGGGCGTTACCGCTCAGCCGGTACAGTAATGCAAGAGCTCTCTGAACTTCCGCTCCAGGACCAGTTGCCTGCGGCTCTAGCGTGCGAGTTTTCAAGTGCGTGGTTCGATATAGGCGTAGCAAACTATCAGCTCGATGTTCCACAGGAGGCTCTCAGACTTGCGCGGGGCGTGAAAAGCCCGCCGGACAGAATCCGCCTCATGGAAGAGGAACTGGAAGTATTTAAGTACTTGCATGGCGACTCGTCTCTCCTGCGAAGTAGTGCACAAACCACATTGGAGCGCAATGAAATGGGCTCTGCACTACTTTCATTGGCGGTCCAATGCGAGTTGAGCGCCCAACACGGACAACCTCATCTGGCAATCGATGTGCTCACAAAACAAGCGAGCGACCGGCGCGCTGCAGGCGACATGCAGGGCGTAGCGTGGTTGCTGATGAAATGCTCGGAGATCTACTGTGCCGATTACCAACTGGATCGAGCTTGGCTGCTATTCGAGGAGCAGATCGAACCAATCCTCCAGCAGATACCAGAGGACAAACAGCTGACTGCAAAGCGAAATGCCTACCTCCTCGGCGTAGCGTTGGGTCGCGATACCAGCCTTCTTCAATACTATGAAACGGTAGACCAAGTGCAGAAAGATCACCAAGGTACCAACAGCTTACTTACCGCAGAAGTCGCGTCACGCGGCCGCAAACAGTTTGATTCATTGCCTCCATTTTGGCGGGAACTCATCCGGTCTTTCAAGGAGGGTGACTGGAATGCACGGCAGCGTGCACACGCCCGTATGGCTTGGGAGGCGCTCGCGGCTGGTTGGATTGAACAGTCAGTCCACCAC
>CAYUZM010000970.1:0-2853 GCA_964449665.1 uncultured Solibacteraceae bacterium | reverse complement strand
ATGAGCCTCAACATGCTCATTGAGACGCCCGGTGGGTTCGACTATACGGGCGCTGACTGTCAGGAGTGGATGCGCGAGGCGGGATTTCGCCAGACGCGTGTCGAGCACCGCGCGGGACCCGATTCGATGGTGGTTGGACTCAAGTAGCGGTCTGAGAGCCGCTACTGGAACTAGCGCATCGCGTGTTCCGCGCCGGCGCGTTCCGCAGCCGTTGTTTGCCTTGGGCCACCCTTTAAGAACTTTTCCAACCGGTCAAAATAGAGGTAGAGCACGGGCGTTAAGTAGAGCGTTACGACCTGTGAAACCATCAGGCCGCCAACCACGGCGAGTCCTAGCGGACGCCTTGCCTCAGCGCCCGCGCCGTAGCCGATGGCAATGGGGAGCGTGCCGAGCAATGCCGCCATGGTGGTCATCATGATGGGGCGGAAACGCAGCAGGCAACCGTCGACGATCGCTCCATAGGCGTCACGTCCCGAGCGCTGTTCCTGGAGGGCGAAATCTATCATCATGATCGCGTTCTTCTTCACGATGCCGATGAGGAGAATCAATCCCACGAACGAGTAGAGGCTGAGAACGCTCTTAAAAAGCAGCAGCGTCACCAGCGCGCCGAGGCCCGCCGAAGGCAATCCGGAGAGAATCGTGACGGGGTGGATGAACGACTCATACAACGCGCCCAGCAATAGATAGATCACGGCGACCGCCATCAGCAGAAGCATGGGCAGACTCTTCAACGATTCCTGAAACGCCTGCGCCGTCCCCTGAAACACGAGCCGCGTCGTATCCGGCAATCCAAGCGAGCTCACAGATTCCTCGATCTGGGTAACAGCGTCTCCCAGCGCGGCGCCTTCGCGCAGGTTGAACGACACGTTTACCGCGGGAAGCTGGCCGTAGTGATTGACATTGAGCGCCGCGACACCCGGCTTGGTGACGGTGACCGCCGACATGGGAACCATTGAACCCGTGCTTGACCGCACATAGAGCCGCGAAAGCGCCGATGGATCCTTCTGAAACTCGGGAAGCACTTCGAGGATCACGGCGTACTCGTTTGTTGCCGTGCTGATCGTCGACACCTGGCGGTTGCCATAGGCACTGTAAAGGGTCCCCGCAATTGCGTCAGCGGACACTCCCAACGCGCGCGCCCGATCGCGGTCGATATCCACGGTGAGACGCGGGTTGCGAAGCCGCAAATCGCTCACAACATCCTGGAGCGCGGGTAACTTCCGCATCGCCGTTTCCAGTTTGGGAGCGGTTTCAAACAGCGACTCCACGTCGGAATCCAGGATGGAGACCAAATAGGCGGAACGTCCGGTCTGCCCGATCGTGATCAGCGGCGGCACACGCATGAACACGTTGATATCGGGCACTTGGGCGAGCTGTGCGCGCAATTGGTTCAGCACGATGTTGGCATGAGGCCGCTCGCGGGCGTCCTTCAGACGCATGAACAAAAAACCAGAGTTCTGCGCACCGCCGCCAGGCCCCCCACCCACGCCCGACAACACCATTTGCACATTCGGATTCGCTTGCACGACATCGGTGGCCGCTCGTTGCAGTTTCGCCATTTCGGCGAATGACGTGTCCTCGGCGGACTCGGTGCCGCCAAACAGATTGCCAATATCCTCGGCCGGCAGGAAGTCTTTGGGAATGAGCACAAACATGTAGGCGGTCAATGCCAACAGGCCGATGTTCAATACGACGGTGGCAAAGCTGTGGCGCAGCACGAACTTCAATGTGCGCCCATACAAATCGTTCATTGCCCGGAAGGTCCGCTCGGAAAGCAGATATAAACGCCCGTGGCGCTGGTCTTCTTCGTGGCGAAGCCAGCGGCTGCACAGCATCGGCGTCAACGTGAGCGAAATCAAGCCGGAGATGAGCACGGCGACGGCGATTGTCACCGAGAACTCCTGCAGCAGGCGGCCCACGATGCCGCCCATGAACAACACGGGAATGAACACGGCGACGAGGGAAAACGTCATTGACAAGATCGTGAAACCGATCTCGCGCGCGCCGGCGATGGCAGCCTCCATCCGCGACTTCCCCATTTCCAGATGCCGCACAATGTTCTCGAGCATGACAATGGCGTCATCGACGACAAAGCCCACCGAGAGCGTCATCGCCATTAATGAAAGATTGTCGATGCTATAGCCGAGCAGATGCATTACCGCGAGAGTCCCAATCAACGAGAGAGGCACGGCGAGGCTTGGGATCAACGTGGCTGAAGCGTTGCGCAGGAATGCGAAGATGACGAAAATGACCAGGCCGATTGTCAGCAGCAGAGTAAATTTGACGTCGGCAATCGATTCGCGAATCGTCTGTGAACGGTCAAAACCGATGGCGAGGGTCAGACCAGCCGGCATCTGGCTCTGAATTGTGGGAAGCAGCTTACGGACTCCGTCGACGACCTCCACGGTGTTCGAACCCGGCTGTTTGCGGACCGCGAGCGTCACGGCCCGCGTGCTATTCACCCAGAAGATGGTCTTATCGTTCTGCACATCGTCCAGCACACGGCCGAGCTGCTCCAACCGCACGGGACTGCCGTTGCGCCAAGCGACGATCATTGGGCGGAACGCTTCGGCCGTGGTCAGTTGCGCATTCGCCTGCACGGTATACGATTTCGCATCGCCGTAGAGCGCTCCGGACGGCATCAGTACGTTGCCCCGCACCAAGGCGTCGCGGACCTCGTCGAAGCCGATTCCACGTGCGGCCAGCTTATCTGGGTCGGCCTGCACGCGCACGGCGTATTTTTGCAGTCCTAAGACCTCCACCTGGGCAACGCCGCTCTCCATGGAGATGCGCTGTGCCAACGCCGTATCGGCATACTCGCTCATCTCGGAGGCGCGCAGTGTGTCTGACCGC
>CAYUZM010000969.1:0-2860 GCA_964449665.1 uncultured Solibacteraceae bacterium | reverse complement strand
CGGTGAGGGGGTCTTTTGGGAGCGGAAAACTCCCGCACTCCATCCAAATAGAACGAGGTCTGGCGCCCAGCAGGCCACCGTCATTGGCGCCTTATTTGACTAGGCTTTCCCTAAAGCCAAGAAGCGCAGCAGCATCTCCTTAGCGGACTCTATGTCTATATCATCCACGAAATCGTCCGCAAGTAATGGTGTGAGGTCACCCGCAAGCTGTGTCACTCCAAGCGAGGCGCGCCCTGCCCAATGGAACTGAACTTTGGTCGCTTGAATGATCCTACGGTCTAGGACTGATACCAAGCGAGGGATTACAATGCGACGCTGGACGTCGATTGCAATCAGGAGAAGCGAGAACACAGATCTGCCCGATGATAACAAGCGGAGCATCTTGTCTACGTTGTATAGCTTTGGTGCAGAGGAGCGATTCAGTAGTTTCGTCTTGATATCCACCGTCAGATTGAAATTACGGAACTCGTAGTGCATGTCACCTAAGGCATGTGCGTTTACTTCGGCGGTCAGGATTTGCTCTATGCCATTACCCCGCAGGTTGACATTCTCGCTTCCCGCCGCCGTGAGGATCTCGCCAGATCGCTCCTTAACCATCTGATAGAGGGCCTGAGCAGTGTCTCGATACGCGACGTCGCTTAGAACTTTGGAGCTAAACCCTGGGGAAGCTAGAATTCGTTCAATCTCATCCAAGGTTGGCGCGAACCGGACACCTCTCGGCGCGATTACAGCTGTCGCTTTGACGATCCTGGCTAGGTTCTCGCTCCAAGGTTTTTCGCGATGCAGTGCAAAAAGTGAAGCGAAATTTTGCCGCTCATTGGCAATGCCATTGACCTGACGGATAATATCGGAGCCGTTGAAGCTACCCCTGACTTTGTCGATGGCCAACTTCTGGGAGGAGTGGCTAATCTTACGAATGAATGTTGAGTTGGCCAGAAGGAATTCGACTGATCGAGGCCTCACGACAACGACGACTACAGGAATATGGTCAAATTGATGAATTTTCGAGAGCGAAACAACTGTGTTCGAGAAGGTACCAGCGTTAGCCTCCGCGAACCTAATCGCCAAATGGGGAAGGACGCACAAGGACCGATCATGAACATACTCAAAATTTTCTCGAACTGCGGCTTGGACAACATTTTTACCTGCGTCTACGTTCTCCGACTTGTATAGCTCTATAAAATCCAGCACTTCGTCCAGATTTGCGGCAATCCTTTTTGAAATCAGACCGTCCACCTTGTGCCAGTTAGAATGTCCTCGTACCCATGGCCTTCGTCGCCACATGATAAACCGACTGCCGAGCCGTAATGTAGAGGCCCTTGAAGCCTTCGCCGAAGCAGCAGTTGCTGGGGGATTCGGGGGGCGTGATGGAGCCGAGTTCTTTGCCGGAAGCATCGCAGACTACGATGGCGCTTCGGGAGGCCATCCAGACGTTGCCGGACTCGTCGGTTTTGAGGCCGTCTACTCGCAGCGGGGCGAAGTCGCGGCCGTTGATGGGTGCGCCGTCGGGGGCGAGTTGGAAGACTCGCACCATGGTGGTCTTCACGTCGGCGACGTAGAGTTGCTGTTGATTGGGTGAGAGTGCCACGCCATTCGGGGCGGGGGTTTCGAGGGCGATGCGGACTTCGCCGCGCGGGGGCGCGCCTCCGACTCCGGAGCGGGCGCGGGTGATTTGGTAGACGCGGCCGCCGGTGAGGTCGGTGAAGTAGACGCTGCCGTCGATGGCGTAGACGAGGTCGTTGGGCGCCTTCAGTCCTTCTTCGGCGAGGACGGTGATTGTTCCATTCTTTTCGGTGCGGGTGACGCGGCCTGCGCCTTCGGCGGTGAGGAGGCGGCCCTGGTGGTCGAAGGTGAGGCCGTTGGCTTTGTTGCTCTTTTCGCGGAACACCTTCATTTCGCCGCGTTCCCAGATGTGGATGCGCTCGTTGGGGATGTCGCTGAACAGAAGGAAGCCGCGGCGGCTGTGGACGGGGCCTTCGGTGAAGCCGAAGCCCGTGCCGATTTGCTTGATGGGCGCGTCGCGGTCGATTAGCTTCCAGAACGATTCGGATTTGGCTTGGATCATTTTCGTGCCGTCCTAGGAACCTACTCCGGGCGCGTACCAGGATTTGGGCGGCGGCTTGTAGGCGATTTTGAGTTCGGGCGTTTCGAGGCGCTTGCCGTTTTGGAAGCCGGAGTCCATGAGCGCGGCGAGCGTGCCGGTGACGAGGAGCGTGCGCTCGACACGGTGGGAGGGCTTTCCGGTGGCGATCATTTGCGTGATGCCGTGGACGAGGTTGGAGAAGTTGTTCGAGTTTTCGATGGGGATGTAGCAGAGGGTGGCTTGCGCGGGCGCGCCCTTCGGCTTCACGGCGGCGATGTATTCGGAGACTCCGCTGAGGGCGAGGGTGGCGGCGGTGAAGCCGTCGCGGTATTCGACGAGGCCGAGGGCGGCGCGCATCTCTTCGGGCTTTTGCTTGGGTGCAGGTTTGATGGAGCGGGCGAGGGCGGCGTCGAGGAGGTCGCGGCGCCAGAGACCTTGCTGGTCGGCCTTCCAGACTTCGGCGTCTTTGAGCAGGCGCACGGCGCGGACGCCGGTTTCCCCGCCTTTGCGGCGCTCGGTGAAGGCTTGCAGGGTTTCGAGGATGTGGAAGATGCCGCCGTCGGCGACCCAACCGCCGCCGATGCTGAGGGCGGATTCCATTTCGGTGTTGGGGGCGGGATCGTATTCGGGGCGGCGGAAGGTGACGGGGACGCTCGAGCCGGCCATGAGCGGGAACTTAAGCTCGCGCGACCAGTCGTACATCTGGCGGGCCTTTTTCCAGTCGTAGGAGAGGTGCTTGTCGACGAAGACGGGGCAGGAGCGGCCGGAGTCCTTGAA
>CAYUZM010000968.1:0-2869 GCA_964449665.1 uncultured Solibacteraceae bacterium | reverse complement strand
ACCTGTACGGCGCGATCCATGGACTGACACGGGCTCAGCTCACGCCGCTGCTCCCGGAAATACTGGCGTGGGCCGAACTCGAGGAATTCGTGGACTTGCCGCTGCGCAATCTATCCGCCGGGATGCGAACCCGGCTTGCGTTCGCCATAGCCGGTAAAGTACGAGCCGACGTGCTGCTCCTGGATGAAGCGTTCTCGGCGGGAGACCGCCGTTTCCAGGCGAACTGCGACGAACTCATCCTTGCGCGCCGTGGAGGATCCGCGGCGGTCATCGTGGCGACGCACAATACGACGTTCGTGAGCCGGATCTGTACGAAGGCGATTTGGCTCGACCATGGCTCGATCCGCGAAGCCGGCGACCCGGCAACGGTGGTGGGCAAGTACCTGGCCTACGCCACGCCCCCTGCCGGCAAAGCCACCGAGGAGACCGCTTGGCGAGAATCGTAACGGTTTATCATCAGCGGCGCGAGCCGTTTGTCCCGGAAAATATGGCCCTGATTCGCTGGATGCGCATGTCGGAGGCGCTTGCCGGCCAAGGGCATACGGTAGACATGGCGACATTGGAACCGGCGGTCGAAAGCGGACCAATTCAGATGTCGGTAGGCCTGCGGCGGATCTCGCTGAAGCATGTCCAATGGAAGGACTATGACGCCGTCAAGACGCTGTTTCATCTTGGCTTCGATACACTCGCTCAGTGGGGCGGACTCGATCATCCCTTCCTGATCTCGAGCCTGGGATCGGTGGTTGGCGATACGGACATGGGCGGCGTGTATTTTTTTGGCGAGCGGCGCAAGTGGCTTTTCGAAGTGCAGGTGCGCATGGCGAGGCGAGGCGGAGTGGTCTCCATCCTGACGCGGGAGTCCATCGATCTATGGCGGAGGATGCACGGCGACAGTAATGTGATTCTGCAAGTGCCGGGCGCCACGGAAGCGGAGGTCCCTGCCCCTGGACCCGACCCCTACCCCGATAGCGGCCGTCCACGCTGCGTGTACTCGGGAAACATCTACACCGTGGACACGCAAGCCGAGGCGCATTGGGCGCTGATCGACCGGTTGAACCGACTTGGGCGAGCGCTTGATTCGCGGGGCATCCGGTTGTTTGTGGTGGGCAACGGGAGCACCGGCGGGCTCGACCCGGACTGTGTTTCCCACCTGGGAGCGGTCCCCTATCACCAAAGCTGGGACTACCTGTGGCATGCCGGCGTTGGTATTGTCCTTGCCTTCGGTCCCGAGATGAATCACAACGAATCGACCAAAATCTATTACTATTTGCGTTGCGGCTTGCCGGTCGTTTGCGAGGCAAGCTACCCGAATCAGGGGCTCATCGAGGCGGCGCGACTGGGCCGTGTTTCACCCAATGGAGATATGGAGGCCATGGCCGTGGCGATCGAACAATGCATCGACGCCGATTGGGACAGGCGCGGCGCATCGGAATATATGAAACGGGAGCATACATGGGCCCAGCGCGCGCGGATCTACAAACCGATTTTCAATGAGCGGCTGGGCCCGAGTTAGTAGGGGCCCCAACCTTGTTCTTGGCGGCTTCGACAGCCGCCCGCAACGTGTTTTCGAATTGCACGGCAACTCGTGCGAGCGAGTGCTTCTGGAGGACCTCAGCAGCGGCGAACGTGCCGATGGATTCGCAAAGTTTGGAGTCGCCGAGCGCCAGTAGCGTTTTTTTGGCGAGATCGGCTGGGTTTCCCACCTCGAAGAGCAGTCCCGTCTTGCCATCGTTGATCACCTCACGAGCGCCGGGAATGCCGCTTGCCAGCAGCGTGCGGCCACACGCTTGTGTCTCGATGTAGACTCCCGCCTGCAACTCAAACTCCGATGGCATGATTACAACGTCAGCGAGCGACAATAGCTCGGGCACGTCCGCATAGGACAACCAGCCTGGAAAGCGAACGCTATCGGCAATTCCGAGATCCCGGCATCGTTTCTCGAGGCCTGGGCGATCCGCGCCGTCGCCCGCGATGACGTAGGTTGTCCGTGAATAGTGGGCGAGAACCGCCGGCGCGGAGTCGATCAGATCGATTACCCGTTTTACGGGCTTGAGGTTGGACGCATGCACCACGACAGGCGCTTGGGATGGCACTCCCAGCTTGGCGCGCATTCGTTCGGATTTTGGCTGCGGCGCAAACCGGTGCTCATCGACCGCGTTGGGAATCACCACCATTCGGCGATATCCCAAGTTCCCGGCCAACGGGAGCAGGTGCGCCGCTTGGACGGTGATGATATCTGCCTGCCGTGCCGCGCCCAACATGGAGTCGACCAGCGCACTGGGATGGCGGCCCTCCTCGATGGTACGCAGGACGTATCCGGTGGATCGCAAGACCCAGGGAATACCATGTCTGCGTGCCGTGGCCGCCACTGGCAGAGCCTGGCTATCCCGCCCCACCAGAATGACATCCGGCGGGTCCTGTTCGATGGAGTTTTCCATCAATGCCGGAATCTCGCGCAGTTCCTCAACAGCGGTTTCGTCGAGAGACCTCGACATGTCGGTGGCGAAACTCGATAGACGGTAGCGCCGGCTTTCGATACCTTCCAGAGACGCATCGAATTGGCGGCACTCCTCCGCCGTGTTAGGGGTCATCGCCGAAATGCAGCGAATCCGATGACCGGCTTTCCGCAAGGCGACCAACAACTGCCAGAAGCTTACGGCACTACCACCCTGATGAGGCGGTAGCGAACCTACAGCAAGAATATTAAGTGCAGACAATTCATGACTGTAGCATGAGATCTGGGCTTGATCCTGGCAGCGGGATTGCACCGCGGAGTCGCGATTGCCGTCTAAAGGGCCGGTCACGATTAGCTATCGGATTGGGCGGCCCTGGCCTATATGGCAATGGTATTGGAAGTTAGCAGCGCGAG
>CAYUZM010000967.1:0-2875 GCA_964449665.1 uncultured Solibacteraceae bacterium | reverse complement strand
TCGTCTGAATCGTTCCGCATCACACCTGTACACGGGCCCTACCAGTCAAGGTAGGATAGAGAAGAGCTTCCGCTCACGCCCGCTTGCGCCCCGTCCCCGCGCTTTCCCGCCCTGTTTGCCCTCCGCGCCCAGTTGTTAGATGACATTGGTTTGCAGTAATATAAAGGAATATTCATCACGAGGCGGGGTGAGGGGAACGACATTAGGAGAAGTATTTCGCGCTGCCCGATGACCTTATACAGTAAACGTCCCCGAATGGCCATGACCTGGCCTTTGCTCCTGTGCTTCCTCGGCTGTTCGTTGGTGGATACACAGGAGTTGTACGCCGCCAACCTGACCTTGGAAGAAGCCTTGGCCATGGCCGATGAGCGCAATCCCCGCCTGCGGGCCGGGGCCGCGCAAATCGAGGCAGCCAAGGCCGGTATTACGACCGCTCGCGCCTACCCCAACCCGGCGGTGTCGGCGGCGGCGGGCCATCAGACCTACCGTGTGCCGGGCAATGTCAAGGGCCTGGTGCAGTCCTACACCTTCGCCCAACCGCTCGAACTGGGCCAGTTGCGCCCCACGCGCATCGGCCTTGCCGAACGGGAGCGCGAAGTGACCGAGCGCTCGCTCGATTCCACCCGGCTGGGCGTGCTGGCGGCGGTTCGGCGCGCGTTCTACCAGGCAATGCGGGCGCAAGGCGAAATCGACATTCTGGCTGAAAACCTACGCACGGTCGAGGAGTTCCGGAAGCGAATTCAAGTGCGCGTTGACGCGGGCGAAGCGGGGCGTCTGGAACTCTACCGGGCCGACGCCGAACTGGCCACGGCGCGCACGGCGGTGACCAGCGCAAGGCTGCGCTACGTCTCGGCTCTGGCGCAGTTGCGCGGCGCGATCGGTTCGCCGCTGGAAGCCGAGGTCCGGCTTTCGGGCGGGCTCGATCCTCCCGTGAAATTGCCATCGCTCGAGGAACTGCGCAAGGAAGTGCTGGCGCGGCATCCCGAACTGGCGGTGGCGCAAACGGCGATTCGCCGCGCCGAGGCCCGCCTCACCTATGAGACAGCCCAGCGGCGTCCGCAACCCTCGCTTGTTGCGGAAGTTGACCGCCCCCCGGACTCTCCCACCTACCGGGTTGGCATTGAGATTCCCCTCCCATTCTGGAACCGGCGCGAAGGCCCCATTGCCGAAGCGGCCGCGCAGGTGCGCGCCACCGACGCGTTGGCCGAAAGCCGCCGCATTGAAGTGCTGGCCGCGGCCGAAGGCGCGTATGGGCGCTACGAACTGGCCAACGAGCAACTGCTGGCCTATGAACAAGGCTTGTTGCGCGCGGGCGAAGAAGGTCTGCGCGCGGCCGAAGCCGCGTACCGCCTGGGCGAGCGCGGCATTCTCGACGTCTTGGATGCGCAGCGCGTGCTGCGCACCGTTCGCCTCGATTTTCACAACGCACAATACGACCGCCAGGCCGCGCTGATCGACCTGGACGAAGCAAGGGCCATCGAACTGAGGAAGATCCCATGAAGAAGCTAAACGGAACCGCATTCACACTTCTCTGCGCCGCGGCCGCGGCGTTCACGCTCTCTTCCTGCGGCGGCGGCGCGCCCGTCACCACGCAAGCGGCGGAAACGGCGGGCAACCCGCTGGAGATTGAGGTGGATGAGAGCCTAATGAAGCGCGTCAAGCTGGGCGAACCGGCTTGGGCGCAGGTGGGCGCAACGCTCACCGTTGCCGCGCGCGTGGAGGTGGATGAGACGCGCGTGACGCGTGTCGGCTCGCCCGTAATGGGACGTATCGCCTCCCTTTCGGTGAACGAGGGCCAGCAGGTGCGCAGCGGGCAGATACTCGCGCTGGTGAACAGCGTGGGCATGTCGGACGCGCAGTTGGGATTTCTGAAGGCGCTCTCGCAAAAGCAGGTGGCGGGGCGCGCCGTGGAGCGCGCGCACCAGTTGCTGAAGGCCGACGTGATCGGGCTCGCCGAATTGCAGCGGCGCGAAGCGGAACTGGCGCAGGCGTCGGCCGAACTGGCCGCGGCGCATGACGAGTTGGAACTGCTCGGCATGCCGCAGGAGTCCATCGACAACCTGGAACGCACGCGCACGCTGCATTCGGTGTCGCGCATTGTGGCTTCCAGCGACGGCACGGTGTTGGAACGCCACGTCACCATCGGCCAGGTGGTGCAGCCCGCCGACACGGTGTTTGAGGTCGCCGACCTTTCGCACGTGTGGCTGGTGGCCGATGTTCCCGAACAGATCGCCGGCAACATCGTGGAGGGCATGGAAGTGGAGGCACAGGTCGCCGCGCTGCCGGGGCAGTCCTTCGCCGGCAAGCTCACGCGCGTGAGCGCAATCGTGAATCCGGAGACGCGCACGGTGCGCGCGCGCATGGAACTGACGAACGTGAACCGCCGGTTGAAACCCGCGATGCTTGCCACGATGGTGCTCAAGAATCAGACCGAGCGCCGGCAGGTGGTGCCCGTGACGGCCGTGGTGCGGGAGGAGAACGCCGAGCACCTCTTCGTGCGTCTCGACGAGAAGACGTTCACGTTGCGCCCGGTGACGCTCGGGCCCGAGTATGGCGGGCGGCGCGTGTTGCTCGACGGACTTCGCGAAGGCGACACCATCGTCGTGGACGGGGCGTTTCATTTGAACAACGAACGGCGGCGCAGATCGGTGCGCGGCAGCGATGGGGATTAGCGGATGTTGACAGGTATTGTCCGGGGATCGCTGCAACAGCGAATCATCGTTGTGGTGCTGGCGTTCATTGCGCTCGCATTCGGATTGGACGCCACGCGGCGCCTATCGGTGGACGCGTTTCCCGACGTGACCAACGTGCAGGTGCAGGTGGCGACGGAAGTGCCGGGACGGTACTGGACGAGGCCGGCCGTTGGAGCGTAGCG
>CAYUZM010000966.1:0-2878 GCA_964449665.1 uncultured Solibacteraceae bacterium | reverse complement strand
GCCCGTAGCGCGGACAGCCTGCCTCCGACCGTCGTGACATTCGACGAGGACCTACACCCAAGCCCGCCCTCGTCTCTCCAATTGTCTGGTCCCTCGATACGTGAAGTACTGGAGCGTTCCCTGGACCCGACTACGTTGATTTCAGACTATTCACGCCTGTTTGATACAAGTATCTTTGATTACAAGCAAGACGAGAAGCCAGATTCTATTTTCGTCTGAGATGGAGGAGAGAAAATGACCAAGTTGAGTATTTTACTGTTGGCGGCACTGGTTTTGGCGCTGCCAACCATGAGTTGGGCCGAGTCCGAGCATGCGGCGGTAGTCATCAACGGTGGTGGTTGCACCGTACGCGACGCCGATGGGAACAACGTTCAGGCGACCGACGTGCACAAGGTCATCACAAACAGCAAGGGTGGGAACGTGATGCTGCGGTGCCAAGCGAAGGACGTGCCCAATGCCACCGGAAAGGCAGTCGTGTGGGACTACAACAACACCGGCGGTTTGAAATGTGGAGTCGAAGTGAATGGCAGTTTTGTGATGACCACGGAGTGGCAAGAGTCGCTCTCTGCGGATGGGCGGGCGACAATCGTGTGTCACATCAAAAAGGCGGAGTAGGCTGAGCACGCGAGCGAAGAGACTCGATCAGAGAATCGAGCCCCTGAACGGGCGGCGCCAGAACTGGTGGACTGTAAGAACAACTGGACGCCGCCCAGGGAGTTTCGGACATACGATGCATTACGCCGTCTGTTCGGCGTGCAGCAGGTAGAATTCGACGACCAGTACGAGTGAGTTCCGGAAGTTCCCCTGAACCGAAAACCATAGCGGATCTACAATTGGCAATCTTCGACTCCAGCCAGGTGGGCAGTTCTGTAGCCAACTACACGATTGAGGGTGGGTTGAAGGAAGGTGGTACGCCCGAGAGGATTCGAACCTCTGGCCTTCTGCTCCGGAGGCAGACGCTCTATCCGGGCTGAGCTACGGGCGCGTGGTTACATTGTAGCGCGAATCATCCCCCGCCGGACGCATAATGATTGGCATGACGAACTGCGAGTGGGTGGGTGTCATCGGATCGTGCTTGAGCTTCGCCGGCGGCGCGATCCTTTCCTGGGATGCGCTTACGGTGGTTCGAGGGACCAAGACGTCGCGCGGAGCCGAGCAGTTCTTCCAACTCAAGGAACAAATGGGAGTGCGGGTCACGGTTTGCGGGAAGGACGGCGCGGCGTATGAGTCCGCGACCGATGTGCAATTGGGCGTGGCGCAAAGAAAGTTTCAATTGACGTTGGCCGGCTTTGTTCTCATGGCGCTGGGATTTCTGGTGGACCTGCTGGTTAAGCTACGTTGCGCATCATGAGGGAAAGCAGCCGAGGAGAATGGCGCGGCGCTTCAGGGGCACTCCCCGCGAACTACGGTTGTATTCAACGTAGAGGCGAAGAACCCAGCCGGACGGCAACCGGTAGGTGAAGTGCCAGGAGTTCGGAGGATCCTCGATGAGCGGGGGCGTTCGATCCCACTTATAGGCGTCCAGTACAGGGAGTGCGTTGATGACCTCTTGTTGGATCTCTCGGGCAAGTGTGCCGAAGATCTCGAAGAACTCCGGTGGAAGGTAGATTTCCGTCCGGAGGCTTGAGGACATCTGGCAGGATGGATGCCTGGCCCGAGCGGCGGCTAGGGCTTGGAAATCTGTTTCAAGCGTTCGCTCACGGCTTGAAAACTATGAAAGCGCGCAGCACGCCCTACGGCGACCGATTCCTTGGCCTGGCGTTCGATTTCCAACGCTTTCGGGCTTCCAGATTTCGGAATCGCCTGTTTCGTCTTGGACTGCATTTGCGGCTGCATGTCTGTACTCAATGTTGCCTCCGGAGGGGCAAATGTCAAGCCCACCCGCCTGCAGGATATATCGGGCGTCCGGAAGATTTCACGCGCCAGAAAAAACCTAGCACGTGAAGTGACTTTTTTTCAGTCGGTTACAGAACCGGAAGCGGCGACCGTAGGCGTGTGACCGCAGTCTAGACCGCAACGTCGACGCCCATCGAACGGGCCGTCCCCTTCACCTGCTCCATCACCTTTTCCAGCTCGAACGAATTGAGGTCGACGCTCTTACTCTTGGCGATCTCTTCCACCTGCTTGAGCGTGCTCTTACCAACCTTGTTCCGGTTGGGCTCGGCCGAGCCTTTGGCGAGGTTGACGGCGCGCTTGATCAGAACCGGAACGGGCGGCGTCTTGGTGATGAAGGTGAACGAACGATCCGAAAAGACCGTAATCACCACGGGGATGATGAGCCCTTCCTGATCTTTGGCGGAGGTCTTGGCGTTGAATGCCTTGCAGAACTCCATGATGTTCACGCCCTGGGGACCGAGGGCGGTGCCGACCGGGGGCGCCGGAGTGGCCTTGCCCGCGGGGATCTGCAACTTCACCATTGCCTGGACTTTTTTCGCCATTGTTCGTTTACCTCGTCAATCTTGTAATTTCGCGCCGCGAGCGTATGCTCCGAGCGGTGAGCTAGTTCAGTTTTTCCACCTGCAGGAAGTCCAATTCGACGGGCGTGGAGCGCCCGAAGATGGTGACCAGAACCCGCAATGTATCGCGTTCCGTGTTGACCTCGTCGACACGGCCCGAAAAATTCGCAAACGGCCCTTCGGTGATGCGGACGGTTTCGCCCTTGTCGAAGCTGAGCTTGGGGCGCGGCCGTTCGGCCGAACTCGTCTGCCGGTAGAGGACCGAGTTCACTTCGTCGGCGGTGAGCGGAACCGGGTCCTTCCCGCCACCTACGAAGCCAGTGACGCGTGGGGTTTCCTTCACCGCATGCCACAGGTTCTCATTCATCTCCAACTGCACCAGCACGTTCTCCACGATCGCGGCGACGAGTAGCCGGTCGGGG
>CAYUZM010000965.1:0-2878 GCA_964449665.1 uncultured Solibacteraceae bacterium | reverse complement strand
AATTCAGTTGCGAACCGGTGACCGCGGGGGCCTGTCCGCAACCTAATCGTCATTCGCTAAGCCGCATCCGGTGTAGTGGAGATCGATGACGGCGTTGATAAAGGTGACCAGCAGGAGCCACGCGCACGGCCAGGCGGTGGCGTAGTCGAATCCGCTCACGACGCTGACGGGAACCTGAATCAGGATGAGGGTTGTGAAGTTGTTGATGGTCCAAACGCGCGCCGGATAGCGGCTCAACCAATGGGGACGGATTCGAAACGCCCGAATCGCGCCGCGCAACTTCAGCAGCCGGCTGACGTGATAAGCGAGCCTCAGAGGTTTGGGCCAGGTATTGGGATCGAGCGTAAGAAAGAGCAGGTCACTGACCAGCAGCAACTGCAGCGCTCTCACGAACCGTTCGGCCGATGCGAGCGAGTTTCCCATCTCATGCAGCGCGTAGGCGTGGATGGCAAAGAGCAGGACATCGCCTCCGATGCGGAAGTAGAGGCCTTTCCAGGTGGGGACACTGCTGCCGGGACGGTTGTAGACGTCCCAGCCTCTGCGCACGCAATAGATTAGATTGATCAGGCAGTAGTTGCCGAACGAGAACCGCAAGCCGTAGTTGGCGAGGATCAGGACGTGGGCCCACGTGAGCGTGCTGGGATTGGCGGCAATCTTCTGGAACACGAAGACGCAGCCCAAGAAACACATGCTGCCCCAGAGGGCCGTCATGTATAGATTCACCTGCTTCAGGGTATCGGCGTTGACTCGCCTCGCTGCTGTCCGCGGCACCGCGCCATCTCCTCTCGTATAAAGGCGAGGGTATTGAACGCTGGTTTCGTTTGTGTGAACGAAATGTGACGAGGGTGTGAACAGAGTTCGCGCTTGCGCGCTAGCCGGTCAACCCGGCTCGCATGTGATAAGTTGCGCGCAACTTGCACCGGTATTTCGAGTTTGCAGATTCAGGAGGCAGGAATATGAATACCCTGTTACGAACGGCGGCGATTTTCGGAGTATTGAGCGCCGCGGCGGCGTTTGCCGGTCCCGTTGGGCGGCACCAGGCGGCGAACCAGTCGCGCATCAACCATGGATTCCGCAGCGGGCAGTTGACGCGGCCCGAGGCGGCGCGTTTGCAGGCGCGGGATAACGCGATTCAACGGACGATCCGGCGCGATATGATTGATGGCCGCGGATTGAGCTATGCCGAGCGGGTGAAGATTGACCGCCGGCAGGACGCGCTGTCGCGGGACATCGCGCGGCAGAAACACGACCGCCAATACAGGTGAACCATATGAAACGCACACTCACTCTTGCACTGGCCGGGGCGCTGGCGGCGGGGCTATTTGCCGCCGACCGTCCGGCCGCACGGCAGAAGAACCAGCAGAAGCGCATCAAGGAAGGCGTGGAATCGGGCGAGCTGACCAAACACGAGGCTCGCAAGATTCAACAGAAAGAGCGGCAGCTTCATCGCGAGGTGAAGCGCGACCGTGCCGATGGTCCGGGCCTGACGCCGGCCGAGCGGGCGAAGATCGAGGCGCAGCAGGATGCCCTGAGCGCGAAGATCGCCAAGGAAAAGCACGACGCGCAGAAGCAGAAGGCGAAGCAGTAGCGCGCGGATGCCCGGGGCGCGGTTTGCCGTTGTGGGAGCCCGCCACGGCGCCAGGGCGCGTGTTGCCGGGGCGCGGGTTTGGCTAGGTCCAGAGCTCGCGCACCGGGTCGCCACCGACGATGGTGGGGCGCTCGGCGCGGCCGTTGTGCAGGTAGGTGAGCTTCACGTGGTCGAGACCCATGAGGTGCAGGATGCTGGCATGCACGTCGTGGACGTGCGCCGGGCGTTCGACGGCGCGTAGGCCGATCTCGTCCGTGGTGCCGACGGTGCGTCCGCCTTTCACGCCGCCACCGGCGAACCACATGGTGAAGCCCCAGGGATTGTGATCGCGCCCGTTACCCTTCTCATTGAAGGGCGTGCGGCCGAACTCACCGCCCCAGACGACGAGCGTGTCTTCCAACATGCCGCGCGACTTGAGGTCGGTGAGCAACCCGGCGATGGGTTTGTCGGAAGCCTTGCACCACTTTCCGTGATTGGCTTCAATGTTGGCGTGGGCGTCCCAGCCTGAGCCTGAGCCGCAGTAGAGTTCCACGAAGCGCACGCCGCGCTCAACCAGGCGGCGGGCTAAAAGACAATTCGTTCCGAAAACGGAAGTCGCTTCGTCGTCGATGCCGTAGAGGGCTTTGGTGGCGGCGGTTTCCTTGGTGAGATCGACGGCTTCGGGCGCGGTGGCCTGCATCTTGTAGGCGAGCTCGTAGCTGGCCACGCGGGCGTCGAGATCGGAATCCTCCTGTTTGTCGGCGTCCCAGCGTTCGTTCAACTCCTTGAGGAAATCGAGCTTCGAGCGCTGGCGTTCGGCGGTGACGCCTTGCGGAGATTTCAAATGCAGAATGGGCGAGTCGCCATTGCGGAACTGCGTGCCCTGGAAGGAAGCGGGCAGGAAACCGGCGCTCCAGTTCTTGGGTCCGCCAAGGACTTCCTTGTCGTCGGTGAGAATGACGAACGTGGGCAGATTGCGGTTGGCGCTGCCGAGGCCATAGGTGAGCCACGCGCCTAAGGCGGGGCGGCCGGCGAGGATGTCGCCAGTATTCATCTGGCAGACCGACCCGACATGGTTCAGGCCATTGGCCCAACACGATCGCAGCACGGCCATGTCGTCGACGTGTTGCGCGATGTGAGGATACCAGTCCGAGACCCAGAGGCCGCTTTGCCCGTGCTGCTTCCATTTGCGCGGCGAACCCATCAACGAGTTGTTGCCGGTGCCCATGGCGGGGAGTGGTTTGCCGAAGCTGGCGGGCATGGGCTGGCCGTCCCTCCCGTTCAGCCTCGGGTTGGGGGCGAAGAGATCGG
>CAYUZM010000964.1:0-2880 GCA_964449665.1 uncultured Solibacteraceae bacterium | reverse complement strand
TCGTGGCGGCCTTCAAAGGCGGCAGCCCCGATGTCGAGTCCTCGGCCAAACGCGTCGAAGGCTTCGCCAAAGAACTGCAGGAAAAGTGGCACGTCGAACTGGTTCCCTCCATTGCCGATCTGTGCGGCAAAGTCGATGGCATCCTGCTTGAAAGCGTCGATGGCCGCAAGCACCTTCCGCAAGTGAAGGAAGCGGCGCGCTGCGGCAAGCCCATGTTCATCGACAAGCCCCTGGCCAGCACGCTCGAAGACGCTCGCGAAATCGCCAGCGTGCTGAAGAAAGCCAACGTGAAATGGTTCAGCACGTCATCGTTGCGCTACGGCGAAGTGGCCGTCGATATGAAGTTCCCCGACATGACCGGCGTCAGCGTCTGGGGCCCCGGTCCCACGGAGGAGCATCATCACCTCAGTCTCAGTTGGTATGGCATCCATGCCGTCGAAGTGCTCTACACGTTGCTCGGCCCCGGCGCCGAAACCGTCTCCATGCTGTCGACCCCCGATTCCGACGTGGTCACCGCTACCTGGAAAGGCGGCAAACTCGGCACCGTGCGCGCCATTCGGCCCTATGCCGATTTCGGCGGCGTGGTCTTCCGCGCCAAATCCGTCGTGCCCAGCGGCGCGAAGACGAAATCCAGCTACGTGCCCATGTTGAAAGAGATCGTGAAGTTCTTCCAAACCGGCGTCGTGCCCGTTCCCAATGAAGTGACGCTCGAAATGTTCGCCTTCATGGATGCCGCCGAACGCAGCAAAGCCCACGGCGGCGCGCCAATGAAGTTGCGGTAAGCCTAGCTGACGACGTTCGCCGGCGTGCCCGCTAGATACACGCGCAGATTCTCCACGGCAATGTCCATCAGCCGCGCCCGCGCTTCCTTGGTCGCCCAGGCCATGTGCGGCGTCACGATGCAGTTCTTCGCCCCGATGAGCGGGTTCCCCTGCTTCGGCGGCTCCACGTCCAGCACGTCCAACCCCGCCCCGGCGATCACGCCGGCGTTCAGCGCGTCCGCTAGGTCCTGATTCACAATCAGCGGACCACGCGACGTGTTCAACAAAAACGCGCTGGGCTTCATCAAGCGCAGCCGCGCCGCGTTCATTAGTCCGTTCGTCTCTGGCGTCAACGGGCAGTGCAAACTCACCACATCGGCCTCGCGCAACAGATCGTCAACCGAACGCCACTCCACGTCGGAGCCGTTCTGAACCGCATCGGCCGCAAGAATCTTCATGCCAAACGCCCGGCCAATCTGCGCCGTCGCGCGCCCAATGCGCCCATAACCGACAATGCCAAGCGACTTGCCGGAAAGCTCGACCAGCGGCGTCTTCGAAAAACACCAATCGGCGTTCGATGACCACTCGCCCGCCCGCACCGCCTCTTCGTGCAATCCCACATGCTGCGTCAACTCAAGCAGCAACGCGAACGCATGCTGCGCGACCGATGCCGTGCCATACGTCGGAATGTTCGTCACCGTAACGCCACACTCGCGCGCGGCGGCCGTATCCACAATGTTGAATCCCGTGGCCAGCACGCCCACGTAGCGCAGCGTCTTGGCCCCGCCCAGTATCTCCGCCGTAAGCGCCGTCTTGTTCGTAAACACGGCGTCGGCGCCCGCAATCCGCGCCGCCGTCTCCCCGGCCGGCGTCCGGTCATGCACGGTCAGCTCACCAAGGGCGCTCAATCCCTCCCAATTCAAATCGCCAGGGTTCAGGCAGTATCCATCGAGGACAACAATTTTCATAAGGTCTCGTTTAGTTATGGCACAGCTTGCAAGCGGCTTCGCGCTTCAGTTTCAAGTGAGCCGCCGCGGTCGATCCGTGCGGCGCGTGGCACATCTGGCAATCGGGTACGATCCCCGGTTCGTGCGTATGCGTCTTCGGAAAGGCCGCGCGGTCATGGCAGGCAAAACAGACGCCCACCAGTGAGGCCTTCGCAAATGCCCACTCCCCGTTGCGCACGGCGTGGCATGTCGTGCAGGCCACGCCGCCGGGCGGGTGCGGGCGAAACTTCTGCCAACCCTCCGGCGCGCCGGCCCCGGCATGCACGCGAATGCTCGGTCCTCCCGCAAGCGCGATCTCATGCGCGCCCGGAGCGAGCGTCACCGTCGCGAACAGCACGCCCGCGTGCGGCGACTCGGCGGCCAGCGCCTTCCCATCCACAAGAATCTCCGCCTTGCCATCGTGCCGGGCAACCACGCGCACCTCGCCATCCACGGCGCTCTTGTCCGCCGGCGCAAGAATTGCGCTCTCGGCGCGCAGCAGCAGCGGCGCCAGCATCATCACGCAAAGTGCGAACCGCGTCATCTCGTCTTGCGGCGCACCAGCGTGGAATCGATCGCGGCAAGGTTGGCAACACCGGCCAGCCCCATCGAAAGCGCCAATTCGGATTTGAGAATCTGCAATACGCGCTCCACACCCGGCTGGCCGAACGCCGTCAGCCCGTACAAATAAGGCCGCGCCACGCACACCGCCTTCGCGCCGATGGAGAGCGCCTTCAGCACGTCCGTTCCGCGCCGGATGCCGCCGTCGATCAACACCGGAATCCTTCCACTCACCGCCGCCACCACTTCCGGCAATGCCTCGATAGTCGCGCCCACTTGATCCAACTGCCGCGCGCCGTGATTGGAAACGATCACGGCCTTCGCCCCGTGCTTCACGCACCGGTCGCCATCCTCGGCCGTCATAATGCCCTTCACGATCACCGGCAGCTTCGTCATCGCGCACAACTCGCTCAGCGTCTCCCACGTGGGCGTCGGCTGCGGCCGCGAAGGCCACCCGCCCGCGCGCCACGGATTCTTCGCCACCGGCATCTTCCCCGTCGTATCGCGCGGCGGCAGCCCCGTTTCGCACCACGACCGTTCCAGCCGGTTGTGCATCTCCCGCTCGCGCTTGG
>CAYUZM010000963.1:0-2881 GCA_964449665.1 uncultured Solibacteraceae bacterium | reverse complement strand
CCCGCACACACCTCGCTCGCCGCCCCCGTATTCACCACACCGAGCAGAATGCTCTCCGACTCGGCAAAGTACGGCTCCAGCCGGGCTGCCAGAATGCGCTCCCGCCCGGCCTTGCCCGCGCCTCGCTCATGCTTGTCATTCCCGCGCTCGGTCACGGCCGCCTGCTCCGGAGCCGTCACGCCATTGCTGTAACGGCCCGCCACAAACGCGATCGCCATAAGACCCGCCAGCGCGCCCGCCAAAGCCCAATGCCGAGGCGCAAACCAACTCCGCCCCCCCCCCCCGCCGCTTCCCTCTGCCGTCCTGCTCGACTCACCCGCCCCGATCCTCTCACCCCGGCCGCTGCGTTAACCCGCACCAATCCTCTCACCCCCGCCGCCGCGTTCGTCCGCACCGGCCCTCTCACCCGCGCCGGCCACTCTCGTGCGCGCCGCCAGCGCCGCCTGCGCCGCCGCCAACCGCGCCCACACCCGCGCTTCATACGCCGCCTCGCGCTCGGGCACAACCAGTTCGCCCGCCACCCGCAAATCCCTCTTCAGAGCATCCAACGACGCCCGGCACTCGCCGCACACGGCCACATGATCGCCCGTCGCCGCGCCCGGCTCTTCGCAGCCGTAGTAGTGCGCCATCAACTCTTCTTCACTTGCATGTCCGCGCGGAGTCACGTTCTCCATGCCCACTCTCCTTCCAGGTTCTCCACCGCCTTGCGGATCTTCCGAACCGCCCGGAAGATGGCGTGCTTCACCGCGTTCTCGCTGGTATCCAGCACTCGGCAAATCTCGGCAATCGGCAGTTCTTCGTAGTGCCGCAGCGTGAATGCCGTCCGCTCCTGCTCAGTCAATGCCGCCAGCGCCTGCTGCAGCCTCTGCTGCAACATCCCGCTCGCCGCCAGCCGTTCCGGCCCCGGCGCCGCATCGGCGACCGCGTCCAGCAACGACCGCTCGTCCTCACCCTCGCCCGACAAACTGCGCGTGGCTTTCAGCTTTCGCACCCGCAACTGATCGAGCGAATAGTTGTGCGCAATCCGGAACAGCCAGCTCGAAAACGCCGCCCGTCCGTCATACGATTCGAGATTGCGATAGGCCCGCAAGAATGTCTCCTGCACAATATCCTCGGCGTCGTGCTCGTTCCCGGTCATCCGGTAGGCGACACGGAACAGATACCGGCTATGCCGCTCAACAAGCACACGAAAGGCGTTCGCATCGCCATCTCGCGCCTGCGCGACCGCCAGCGCGTCGCTCAACTCCATCTGCCCATTAGACAGAATCGTGACAATCGCGGTTAGTGGAGTGCAAAAAAAGAGGGAAAGAAAGAAGGAAGCACTGCTCCAGACACACGCGCTTCAGGAAGGAAAGTCATACAAACAAAAGGATTGTACCGGCCACCACCCCCGGCCACCGGCCCCGGCCACCCGCCACAAAGCCCAGCGCAGCGCCCAGCCATCAAGCCCGCCGCCGTGCCAGCGCCCAACCCGGGCCCATCGCCCCGCGCCCCAGCCATGAAGCCAACCCTACTCCTCAGCCACGAAGACCAACCCCGCGCCCAGCCACCAAGTCCCGGCCCTACCCCAGATAATCAAGCAACGTGCGCTTGTTCTGAATCTGCGCCTGCGCCCCCAGCGCCGCGCTCTGCTGCAATTGCGCCTGGTTCAGCTCCAGAATGGCCTCGGTCAAATCGGCATCTTCAATGGACGAGATCTCACTCTTCAACCGCAACTCCTGCTTAAAAGCGACATCCAGCCCCTGCGCCACCTGGTTCTGCGCCGACCCATAAAACGCCAGCTTGTTGTTCAGGTGCGTATTGGAAAACCGCACCCGTCCCAGCGCATCCTTGATCTGTTGCGTGTCGTTGGCGAGCAGCGCCTTGCGCAGCTCATTCACCGACGCAAAGACGTTCTGATTGGGATCGGCATTGTCGAAAATCTCATCCGCCGTGAGCGAGATCTGAATCCGCGCCCCGCTCGGATGCTCAATCTTGCGCGACGAAGCCGCACCCTGATAGATGCTGTACGGCGGATCGCTCGACAGGTCCGACGTATAGGGCGGCGTCGTGTCCGTATCCCCCGAAAAGATATAGCGCCCGTCGATCTTCGTCGCCGCAATGCTGACCAACTGATCCAGCAGCGACCCGATCTCATCGGCCAGGCTCGCCCGGCTGGCCGCCGTCATCGTGTCGGTCGCCCCCTGCGTGCCCAACACCGTGATCCGGTCCACCACGTTGACGCCTTGCGCCAGCGCCCCTTCGGCCGCGTCCACCTCGCCCTTCACCCGGTTGAGATTCGCGTGAACTTGCTCGGTCGCCGCCAATTGGCTGCGTGTCGCCAGCAGATGCGAAATCTGGTCCGGCGAATCGGAAACCACGTTGATCCGCCGCCCCGAGGTGATCTGCAACTGGGCCCGCTCCAGCCGCTGCGCGATACGGTCGATGTCGTTGAGAAACCGCGAGGTCTGCGCGTCAAATGCTCCGATGGCCATATGTCCCTTCTCCTACCCGCTTCCCCGCCTACCGCCGCTTCCCCGCCTACCGCCGCTTGCCCGCCGGCCGCCGCTTCTCCGCCGGCCGCTTGCTTCCGCGACTACCGCTTGATGTTGATCAGCGTCTCGGTCATCTCATCCAGCGTCCGGATCAACTGCGCCGCCGCCTGGTACGCCCGCTGGAAGATGATCAGATTGGCCGCTTCCTCATCGAGCGAAACGCCGCTCGCCTCCGACCGCAACGCCTTCGACTGGGCCACCAGTTGCGTCTGCGCCCGCGCATCCTGGCGCGCCACGTCCAACTGCTTGCCCACGCGCCCGGCAATCGCGCCGAAATACTGCGTAAACGTGAAGTTGTTCACGCTGCGGGTGTTGAATAGCCCCGCCACGTTCAGCGTGTTGTCGTT
>CAYUZM010000962.1:0-2884 GCA_964449665.1 uncultured Solibacteraceae bacterium | reverse complement strand
GGCTGCGCCAGGCGCGAGCGCTCTTCCGGTGGGATCAGCGTCCCGGTGAGATCGGCGGCCACCACGCGGAACTCACCTTCGGGCAGCGCCCATAACGAGCGGATCTCCGTGGCCGAACCTTCGAGCGTGACGCCACCGTTATAGCGGATGATCCATTCGGCAAGCGATCGCTCCGTATCGGCGGCCTGTGCGGCCAGCGCCACGGCGGCGAGTAGAGTGAGTCTCCTGATCAATGATCCGCGATGCCTCCATCCTGAAATACGTATTTCGAGCGGTTCACCGGTTTGTACGGGTGCGCCGCCGCGACCTTCTCATCCAAATCTACGCCCAAACCGGGGCGGTCTGGTAGTTCGGCGAATCCGTTCTTCACCACAACCGCGCCGCCGTGGAAGAGATCCTTCACCCATTGTTGCGAATTCGGGTTGTATTCCTGAATGGTGCAAGCGGGCGTGGTGGCGTCCACATGGAGCGAGGCGGGCGGGGAGCCTTCGCTTTGCGGGTTGTGCGGCCCCATCTCAATGCGGTAGGTTTCCGCGATGACGCCGATCTTCTTCATCTCGAGAATGCCGCCGGCGTGGCAGACGTCGGGCTGGATGATGTTCACCAGATGGCGCGAGCAGAAGTCGGCGAAGCCGTACTTGGTGAACGAGCGTTCGCCGGTGGCGAGCGGCACTTTCGTTTTCTGGCGCAGCAGTTCCAGCTCGCCCAGGTCTTCGAGCTGCGTGGCCTCTTCGACAAAGAAAGGCCGCAGATCTTCGATGCGCGTGCAGAAGTCGATCGCCATGGTGGTGGTGAGCTTGCCGTGGGCGTCGATGCAGATATCGAAGTCGTCGCCGACGGCTTTGCGCACGGCCTCGAGCGCCTTCACTCCTTCGCGCACGGCGAAATTGGGAATCACCAGGTCGTTGTCGACGCGAATGAAGCCGCTCTTGGCCGCGGTGTAGCCTTCCGACTTGGCTTGCAGGAAGGCCTCGGGCGTGGAGCCGCAGTCCTTATAGAGCCGGACGCGTTCGCGCGCCTTGCCGCCCATCAATTTATAGATGGGCTGGCCGAGCGCCTGGCCGAGGATGTCCCAAAGCGCGATCTCGATGGCGCTGATGGCGCTGTTCAAAATGGGACCGCCGCGCCAGCGGGGCCAGCGGAACATGGCCTGGTAGTGAAGCTCGATGTCGGTGGGGTCTTTGCCGACAAGGTAGCGCTCATGCTCCATGATGGCGTTGGCGAGCGTGGCTTCCTTCGACGTGATGGAGCCTTCGCCGAGACCGGTGAGACCCTGGTTGGTGTAGACCTTGCAGAAGGCCCAGTTCACGTTGCCGACGTTGACGACGAAGGTCTTCAGGCCTGTCACTTTGAGGTTGAGCGGCTTGGCTTTTTCGGTGGCCGCGCGGAGCGGCGAAACAACGCTGGCGGGCAAGGCGAGCCCGAGGGCGGATTGAACGAGTTCACGTCGAGAGATCATGCGGGGAGACTCCGTGCGGGCCAGCATATCGCAGGCGGGGGAGTGGCGAGTGGGATTGGGGAGCGGCAGCGATTAGTGAGGCTTACGGCTTCCGGATCAGCGTAGCCTCCGCGCCGATGGGGAGCGGGTCGCCGTAGACCTTCAATTGATCGCCAGTTGCCTCCAACCAGCCATCGAGCTGCCGCCGCATGTCCGCCAGCGTCTTCGCGTGCTTCGGGTCGGCTGCCAGGTTCGTTAACTCATCCGGGTCGTGCGTCAGATCGTAAAGCTCTTCGGCGGGACGCTGCCGAAAGGCTTGCACGACCGCGCGCGCCTTCGCATCGGTCTGCGCGGCCTTCTCCCAGGATCTCCAATAGAGGATGCCGTCGCGTCCGCCATCGCGATTGGTGTGCGTGGCGTGCTGGAACTCCGGATGCAGGTTGCGGATGTACTTCCAGCGGCCGGTGCGGACACTGCGGATCGGATAGACGTTGTAGTTGCCGTCGCCGCTGTGGGTGGTGAAGATCTCGGTACGATGCTCCTTCGTCCGCCCGCGCAGCACGGGCGCAAAGGAACGGCCGTCGATGCCGGTGGGCGCCTTGCCGCCACCCAATTCCACGAGCGTCGGCAGAATATCGATCCACTGGATCATCGCCTCGCTGCGGGAGCCACCCTGGATGACGCCGGGCCATACGGCCACGAACGGCGTGCGAATGCCGGTGTCGTAGAGGTTCCATTTGCCGAAGGGCCACTGCGCCCCGTGATCGCTTGTGTGCAGAAAGATCATGTTGCGGCCGAACTTCTTCTGCGCGAGGTCATACACCTTGCCGAGCTCTTCGTCCATCTTCGCGACTGCGGCATAGTATTGGGCGCAGGACACACGGGTTTCCGGCGTATCGACGGACTTGGCCGGCAGCGTGGCCTCTTCGGGGCGGAAGGGTTCGGGGTTTTCGGGCCAGGGAACATGGGGCCAGTTGGAGCCTACGAAGAGGCACAGAGGCTTGGCGCTGTCGCGCTTCTCGAGAAATTCGAGCGCGGCGGGAATCGCCTTCGGATCGTGAAACGTGTCGTTGCCCCAATGGTCAAATCCATAGTCGGGCGTGTAGCGATAGTGCGAGACTTTGCCGAACGCGGCCGTCTCATACCCGAGTTCCTTCAGATAAGCCGGCAGCTTGCGTAAGTCGGCCTTGGGGCGGGCGTGGTTTGCCTCCGCTCCGTTGCGTGGCGGGTAGAGGCCGGTGAGCAGCGCGGCAAATTCGGGGCTCGGCGCCGGTGGCGACGCCAACGTCCCGACGGACGAGCAAGCCCGGACCATCACAGAAAATGGTGGGGCCGAAGTGGAAGTCGAGCTGGAACCGTCAGCAACGAATTTGCCGCCGGTTTCCATGGCAAGGCGCAGGTCGCGATCCAGCGCGACCTGGCAGAGGCGTGCCGACTAGAACTTGT
>CAYUZM010000961.1:0-2885 GCA_964449665.1 uncultured Solibacteraceae bacterium | reverse complement strand
GCAGGATCTTGGGGTCAGTGCATGCGCAACAACAGCACTATGGTCTGCTCTGCAGAAGGCCCGTGAACTCGAAGAAGGCGCATCTGCAACGCCAGCGCAGATCACAATGCGGGCGTCCCAATTCGCTCTCCCGTTTGGGAGATCAATGCCTTCCGAGGGGCTGTCGCTGGATCAAATGTGCCAGGCCGTCCATTCCTCGGGCTACGCTCCAAATCTGTATCGGGCTGACAACTTCGACGTTTCGCGTGCTCTGCTGTATTCGGCTGTGTTGTCTGGCATTTCTCCGGTTCTGATAATCTCCCAGGGCGATAGAGCGCATGCGGTCGCGGTCGCTGGCATGAAAGTGAGCGAGCCCCATGTCCAACGGCTCATCGATCCATTGATGGACGACCGAGCCGGTGACTTGGCTGCACTCTATGTACACGACGACAGATACGGCCCCTACCTCAAAGCCGATATTCGCCGGAGAAAAAACCGCCTGCATCTACAAATCAAGCTCCGGAACTCCTCATCTGTTGAAACGTGGACGCTCTCGCATATACTGATCCCCATACATCCCAAAATCCGCTTGTCGTTTGGTGAACTTCGAAAAGCGGCGATCAGACTGGTTATAGAAGTTCATGCGCATCGGCAGTCACTGCTAGGCGCACCTGGAACAGTTACATCATGGGCCTGCTGGATTGCCAAGTCTCACTCCTACGTCGAATCGTTGATACTCGGGCAAAACGGGGCGACCCGAGCACCGGAACCTCTCGTCGCCCGCCTATGTGAATCCGTACCATTTTCTCGGTACTTGGGCGTGGTCAGAATCGAGGCCGAGGACTTAGATCCGATTGACTTCCTTTTGGATACCACAAGTACCGAAAGAAATCTTCACTGCCTAGCGCTGGTTCGACCGACCACCGCGTGCGCCCGGACAATTGATCTGGCCGACTTGTTAGCGACTCGCTACGGGTGCTCAGTGATCGCCTAACGCCTCGCGCAACCGTGGTGCGTGGTCAATCTCAACATCGCTGGCTTCTCCTCGAAGTCGTTTGTGCCACCTATATGTCTCCAGCAGCTCAGCATCGGTCGCAGCGGCGGGATCGCGAATGATTCTGCCGCGCCCCATTCGCTCAAAGTCTGGATTATCGAGCGACTGATCAAATAGATACGTGAAATCTAGATCATTCGTCCGGATCGACGCCGGACGTTCGACGTCAGGGATGAAATACTCCGAAGGGAGCGTGTAGTCGGTGTGATACCACCCCTGATAGCCACGGTGGTCTTTGTCTGCAAAGGCTGCTGGCAGGGAGACGGGACACTTCGGAACATCAGCTCCAGATGGTCGCGGCATCAATACGGTTGCCTTTCCGGAAGGTCCGTCCGACGCAAGAGCGATTGTCCGCATGGCCAGTTCCAGCGCCTTTTCAAGAGAGTCGACGACTGGGTTCGTGATGTCACCTTGAGCGGTCTCCATGACCTCCTCAAGATCGCGCATCGCCCGAGCGAGCCTTCCTGACTTGACCATGTGACCAACCGAATTGACGGAAAAAGCCATGCCGGCAGGGATTCGGTGATCCTGCCACCAGCGCTTGTCGCCTTGAGAGGAAAAGTAGTTCACGCCGGTGACCCATTCCCAGGTGGTATGCCGGTTTCCGGGCTGCTCCAAGTAAGTTCGATCCAGGGCAATCCGGTCCATCGGTACGTCTTCCTGGAGGTAAAGCGTGCACACGCGTTGGGCAATGGCTTTGACCTTCGCATCGGGGGCGGCTGTGGCAAGTGCGCGCGAACGGAGGACTATGATGAATCCGCTCGCCTTGCCCTCGAATCCGAGCCGGGTCCACTCGCGACGAGAAGTCTGGATCTTCTGCGCGATGGCCTCGTCGGAATCGGCCAAATCATCTTCGCTGATCAGGCAGTAGCTCAGCAGTCCCTTCTTGGCCGCGATGCGACCAAAGAGACACGGCTGGTACTTGGAAAGCCATTCACCCAGAGTCTGCACGACCACGGTGTCCGGTGTGGAAGGGTTCAGAATAAGTTCCAGCGAGGATTTTATTTCGTGGCTGAAGCCGACTTGAGCCCGCCAGGGGTCCTCGGTCAGTTGCTGGATCAAGGTCGAAATTGTTCTGGACGACATGGCGCTTTCACTGTAACAATTTCTCAAAGCTGCTTCGAATCACGCGGTCAAAAACGCCACGGACTACGAGAGCACCGAAGAATCTCGCAATTCGACCAACGGCCAATAGTCTAAACGGAGCTGTCCCCAACCTCGATGTTCCTCTGTTGGTTGGCTGCGGATTCTCCCCAAACCGATCAGTGATTCTCCTCTAAGAGCGATCACTGTTCTCCGGTAAGCGATCGGGGGATCGGAGCGAAGCGACGCTGGCTTTCCGATTGTGGCGGAGAGTGATCGGAAAGGCAAGTCCGGAGCGCAGCGGAGGGTGGCCCCCGAGCAGCAGGAAAGGGGTGCGGGGAAAGGGGCGCAGCCCTTGTCCCCGCCTTAGCAATGCAGAGCCCCGGAGCGCGTCAGCGCTCCGGCTGTTTGGGAGGATTCTTCCGCAGCGATTCGCCTCGCAACTCGATGCGGTGCGCGCGGTGCACGATGCGGTCGAGGATGCCGTCGGCGGCGGTGGCGTCGCCGATTTGCTCGTGCCAGCGCGCGACGGGTAACTGCGAAGTCAGGATCGTCGAGCGCGTCTGGTAGCGATCCTCGCAGATCTCCCAGAAGTCGCGCCGTTCGGTTTCGCTCAGCGGGGCCATGGCCCAGTCGTCGATTACCAACACATCGATGCGGCTCAGCCGCGCCAGCAAACTACGCAAGCTGCCATCGGCGCGGGCGATGGCGAGATCGCGGAACAGCGCGGCGGCGCGGGTGTAGAAGGCCGAGTAGCCGTCCCGACACG
>CAYUZM010000960.1:0-2895 GCA_964449665.1 uncultured Solibacteraceae bacterium | reverse complement strand
GTCGATGATGGGAAGTGCCACGATCTCGGGCGTGGAATACGAGTGGAGGCGGGCGATTTCGTTGTGCAGGCGTTCGAATAGCGGCCGCGAGGATTTGATGAAGAGCAGGGTTTCGATGGACGCTTCGATGGCTCCCTGCCAGTGGTACAGGCTCTGGATGGCGGGAAGAAGCTGGACGCAGGCGGCGAGGCGGAGGTCGAGCAGGTGGCGTGCGATTTTGGCCGCTTCATCCTGAGAGGAACAGGTTGCGAGGACTACGATCTTATCTGTCATGAATAGTTTGAGAGAAATTTCCTCTGGCGCTTTTTTCAATTTCGGATTATAAACAAAAGAAGTGGCACGGTTTCACTTGGAGGTGTTCCGTGCGTGGACGAAGGAAGAATGATCGATCGATTAAGGCGCTTAGGGTACGTGGTTGCAATCCTGCTGGTGGGCGGATTCGCGGCCGTGCACTTGGCCGGCGAGAATGGAATTCCCGCGCTGATGGCCAAGCGCAAACAGATTCGTGATTTGGAAGAGCGCAACCGCACCATTGAACAGCAGAACGAGGAGCTACGCAAGGAGAACGAAGATTTGCGCAGCAACCCGGACGCCCAGCGGCGGATTGTGCGCGAGGATTTGGGCTACCTGATGGATGGCGAAGAGGGCTTTCGTACCGAGGGCGGCGCGGACAAGCCGGTGGAGCCTCCAAAGGAAGACAGCGGTAAGCCTTAACGCTCGCCTTGCTTCTCAGGCCGCGAGTTCCTGTACACGTAAAAACATTTCCTGGGCTTCCTGTTCGGACTTGGATTCGACGGCGAAGCGGAGGATGGGTTCGGTATTGGAGCTGCGGACGTGGATCCAGCGGCCGGGCCAGATTAGCTTCAAACCGTCGGTTCGATCCACGTGCGGGGCGATGAAGGCATCCTCAACGGCTTGCATGAGTGAGGCGAGACGGCCGTGTTGATAGGCCACGCTGCCCGACTTGCGGATGTAGCGCGGCAGGCGGGCGGCAAGCGCCGTGAAGGGCTCCCCGGTGGAGGCCATGAGGTCAAGCAGGAAAGCCATGCCGTTGTAGGAGTCGCGGCAGTATTGGACCGCGGGGAAGATGATGCCGCCGTTGGATCCTTCGCCACCGATGACGGCTTTGGCGCGCTGCATGCGTTCCACGACATTGGCTTCGCCGACGGGGGTGCGAAAGACGCGGCGGCTATGGCGGGCGGCGATGTCGTCGATGACGGAAGACGTGGTGAGGTTCACGACGACGTCGCCGGGCAGGCGCGAAAGGCAGGCGTCGATGGCAAGGGCGAGAACATCGTCGTTATCGAGGACATGGCCGGTTTCATCGCACACAGCGAGGCGGTCGCCATCGGGATCTTGCGCGAAGCCGATCTCGCATTTGGTGTCGCGCATGAGGGCGGAAAGATCGCCGAGGGTGTCGGGCCGCGGTTCGGCGACACGTGGAAAGGGCTTGGTGGGGTCGACCGCGATGGCGTGGAGTTCGCAGTTGAGGTAGTCGCGCAAGAACTCAACCGAGAGCAGCGAGCCCGCGCCGTTCACCGCATCGAGCGCCACACGGAAGCGGCGGCGGCGGATGCGCTCGACATCGACGTGCGAGAGGACGCGCTCAAAGTGGATTCGCTTGGGGGCGGCAAGTTCCGTGGAGATGCCGCGCATGTCGGCGTTGTGGGCGTGGTGGAAGTTGCTCTGGTGCCAGAGGTCGATGAGTTCGCCGCGTTCGTAGGTGTTGCAGAAGAGGCCCTGGCCGTTGAAGAACTTCAGCGCGTTGTACTCGGGCGGGTTGTGTGACGCCGTGATGGCGATACCGCCCTGGGCCTTGGTGGCGGCGACGTAGACCTGAATGGTGGGCGTGGGAAGTATGCCGGTGTCGATGACTTCGCAGCCCGCGGCGAGCAGGCCGCAGCGGACGGCGTGGAGAATCATTTCCCCCGAAGGGCGCGTATCGCGGCCGACGATGACGCGGCCCTGGCCGACATAGGTGCCAAACGCCTGGGCCAGCGCGGTGGTGAGCGCGGGCGTGAGGAATTCGCCGACGACGCCGCGCACGCCGGAGACGCCAACCTTGAGCTTGTGCTCGCGGACGCTCATGAGAAGCTCCTGACGCGATCCATGAGGGAGCCGAAGAGTTCGTATGGCGGCGTGCCGCGCTGTTCGCAGATGACGCGCACAATGGGTTCGGTTTGCGCAACGCGGACGTGGAACCAGCGCTGCGGCCTTGTGGGCGTGTGGGGCCAATCGATGCGCAGGCCGTCGGACATGTCGGCGGCGCCGCCTTCGAAATCTTCCTGTAGCGACATGAGGAGTTCCGGGATGCGCGTGGTGGCGAGCGGAACCTCACCCTTCAACATGCAGTAGCGGGGGTAGGAAGCGAGGATGGCCGAAAGCGGCTGCTCGCGGGCGGCAAGCATCTCGAGAATGGTGAACATGCTGACAATGCCGTCGTAAATGTAAGGGAAGCGCGCGAACATGATGGCGCCGGTGCCTTCGCCGGCTAAGGCGACCTGGCCAGGGCGGAAAGCGCTGAGGGCGTCGATAGCGGCCTGGCGGCCGACGGGTGCGCGGAGCACGCGGCCCTCGTGGCGCGCGGCAATCTCTTCGATGAGGGCCGTGGTGGAGAGATTGGTGATCACGGTGCGGCCTTCGGAATGGGGCAGAACGTGATCGGCAATCAAAGGGAAGACGAGCTCTTCGCTGACAGGTTCGCCGCGATCGGTGGCGAGGGCGACGCGATCGGAGTCGACATCGAAGAGGAAGCCGGCGTCGGCTTTGAGGGGATCAATGAGCGGCGCGAGTTGCAGCGCGACGGTGCGTGCGTTTGTGGCGGGCGAGTGGGCGAACTGGCGGCCGTCGGTGGCGGCGTTGATCAGGATGAACGAGAAGCCGTACTTGTCGTTG
>CAYUZM010000959.1:0-2898 GCA_964449665.1 uncultured Solibacteraceae bacterium | reverse complement strand
AGCGCGTGCTTCTCCACCAGGTGCCAGCCGCGCGGACGCACCTGCAGCACCGCCGTCTTCTCATTCAACTTATATTGCTTGCCGTCGGGGTTCTGAAACTCGATGGTGCGCCGTACCGCGTCGCGCAGGTTGAGCTGGCCGTCCATTGTGTTGCGCCACGTTGGAGAATTGGAGTCCTCCAGGTCCGCCATGAATACGGAAGCGCCAGAGTTCAACGCGTTGATGATCATCTTGCGGTCCACTGGACCGGTAATTTCAACACGCCTGTCTGCAAGCGCCGGAGGGATCGAGGCGACCTGCCAATTCGCCCCACGTACGTCCTTTGTGCTTGCCAGAAAGTCGGGCAACTCGCCCGCTTTCAGGCCGTCCCAACGCTTGGCGCGGGCGGCAAGCAACTCGCGACGCCGGGCCTCAAACTTCGCGCAAAGCTCCGTGACAAATGCGACCGCTTCCGGCGTCAGTATTTCGCTATACGCCGCGCTGAGCGCCGGATCAATTTGAATTCTCATGATCCGGCAGTATATCTTCAATCGATTGATCACTGGCACCCGGCGTCTTGTGCTTCGAATAATGATCGCCCTGATCCTGCTTCCGGGCGGACTGATCTGTATTTCATACGCCGGTCTGGTACTGCTCGCGCACAATCTGGGTCGAGATCTCCTGGCCGATACCAAGGGGATTCTGGGCGCCGGTGTGCCCACGAGCGCAAAAGTTCACCAAGTCGCCTGTTCGGAGAATCACTACGGCACCAACCGCCGCGGTTCCACGGAGTATGAGTGCACGCTCTTCCTCACGAACGCACAGCAAGACCGCATCGAGCGCACTTGCGCGGCGAATCACACTGGCCGCATTCCCACGCTCCGCCTCATCTCCACAAACCCAGACGAATATGCGGTCTCGTGGGGCGCTTCGGAATTGATTTCGCGTTATGTATTTATACTTGTGTTCCCTGCCGTGTTCATCGTCGCCTTCGGCGTAGCCTGCCTGTATGTTTCTTTCGTTGGATGGCGCCGCACGCGCAATCCAACTGGCCCTCAGAAGACGAACTTCAACGCCGCCTGTTGAATCCGCGCCGGTGCGGTGCTGCTGATCTGGCCCGCCTGCGCGTTGCCGATGGCTGCGTTTGGCGTTCCAAAGTTCGCGCGGTTGAATGCGTTGAACATCTCCCAGCGAAACGTAATCTTGTATCGCTCGCTGATCGCAAACTGCCGGTGAATGCCAGCGTCGACGTTGAAATTTCCCGGGCCTACAAGAATTCCCCGTCCTGAGTTTCCGAACGTGAATTGCGCTGGTGTGGCGAACGCTGCCAAGTCAAACCATCGATCGATGGTCCTCTGATCGCCAGGCAGGTTGCCATCGGCGATCCGGTTGGGCCGATCGCCGCCACCTCGGGGGGAGTTGGAGACAGGGGTTGCCCGTGTCGCCGTGAAGTGCTCGCCGGTGCACATGGACCAGATACCGTTGAGACTCCAACCGCCGAGTATCAATGCCGCTGGGCCCGACGTCACAAACTTGCGCCCCTTACCGAAGGGCAACTCCCAAACGTGGTTGAACACTGCAATGTGACGCCGGTCCTCGGGCATCGAGCCCCATTCGCATCGATAGCAGCGGGCATCCTGGGGCGGGGCATTCCCGCCGCCATTGATGTTGCCGCCGTTGCTCAGGAAGTGCGACCACGTGTACGCAAGCGACATGGTCAATCCTCCGCGTGCCCTCTTCTCCACCCGCGTTTGCATGGAATGATACTTGGCCGCGCCGAAGTTGGTGCGGTAGGTGATGTTGGTGACGTTCGGATTGACCGCGAAGAAAGGCCGCCGCTGCGGTTGCGCGCCCGGTCCAGGAGCCGATTGATTGATGTTTACGTTCGCGATGAGTCCGAGCGTGCGCGTTCCCACGTACGAGACATCCACCAGCAGGTCTGGTAGCACTTCACGCTGAATTCCCAGGCTCCACTGCATCGTGTTGGTCGATTTCAATCCGTAATCCCAGGCGTTCGGATTGCCGCTGGATAATTGGACCTTGTCGTTGATGTTGGGCGGAACTGGTGCATCGAGCCCTTGCGACAATCGGCGAGGAGGCGCGGCGTTTTGGTCCGTCGCGAGCACGTTCGAATAGAAGAATGGCAGGTTCTTGTACAACTGCCCGCCGCCTTGTCCCGCTTCGACAAACGAACTGCCGAAGCCCGCGCGCAAAACAGTCTTGCGGTCGCTGGTCAGCATGTAGGTGATACCCAGCCGCGGGGCGAGATTGTTCGTATCGACATTGCGCAAGCGGCGGCTCGGGCCGTCGCGCCCGGCGAGATCGAGTTGCGCGGTGTCGAGGTTGAAGTTCGACCAGCGGTCATACACCTCGTAGGGCGGCGTCAATAGTTCGTAGCGCACGCCGTAGTTGATGGTCAGCCGGTTGGTGGCGCGCCATGTGTCGTCGGCGAAGACGTTCAGGTTGTAGAACCTCATGCCAAACGTTCCCACCAGCACGTTGCGGTTGGTTCCGCTGGTGGCGCCGAGGGCCCAGTCCGCAAGCGCCGTGGCCGCGCCGGTATTGCCAATTTGCCGCGTGAATTGGCCGTTGAAATCGAACGTTCCGCGTGTGGGGAATGCGGAAAATCCGTTGAACCGGTGCTGCACGAACTGGCCTCCGAACTTCAACGTGTGACTCGCCTTGACTACCGTCAACACATCCTCATATTGCAGGGAGAGAGTTTGGCTGTTCTCGGGATACGTCGATGCGTCGCCCAGATTTCGATAGCCCGTGATCGCCATGGAAGGCAGCCCGCCCGACTTGTCGTTGATGTTGACGCCGGGTATTCCGACCGCTGTGGCCGTGGCGAACGGATTGCCAATGGGCGCGCTGTACTGGTTCCAGCGCACTGCTCCCAGTCTCACCTCGTTCACGCTG
>CAYUZM010000958.1:0-2900 GCA_964449665.1 uncultured Solibacteraceae bacterium | reverse complement strand
TCGGTGAGCACCAGCGTCGTCAGCGTCCTCAGCCCGACGATGACCAACGAGGCCATCTTCACCGTCAACGATCTCAACCAGGTCGTCGACGTCGCCTCGGGCGTTCCCGAAAGCCAGTACACCCTTTCCGGCCTCGGCTTCACCTTCCAGGAACCCTTCCCCGGCGTCAACACCCGCAACCGCTTCCCGCGCTTCGGCTGCGGCGTCGGCACCTGCACCTTCGGCGGCTTCCAGGCCGGTTGGAAGAGCGAGGGTTCCACCATCGCCTTCACTGACAACATCACCGTCATCCGCGGCAAACACCAGCTCAAGTTCGGCGTCTTCTGGAACAAGAACCTCAACGCCCAGCAGCCCTCGGCCACTGATCAGTTGAACATCAACTTCGGCCCCAACAACCAGAACACCCGCGACACCGGCAACACCTTCGCCAACATGCTGCTCGGCAACTATACGTCGATCAACATGAGCGACGGCGTCTACTATGGAACCTTCCGCTTTAACGGCCTCGAATGGTATGCGCAGGACTCCTTCAAGGTCTCCCGTAACCTCACTCTCGAACTCGGCCTCCGCTGGGTCTTCTACGGCCCCACCTACACCACCGGTAAGTTCCTCCAGTACTACTTCGATCCCGCCCTCTTCGATCCGGCCAAAGCCGTTCAAATCGATCTCCGTCCCGGCCTCACCCAGGGCACCATCATCCCCGGCTCGGGCGACCTCACCAACGGCATGGTTCAGGAAGGCTCCAACGGCTACGACAAAGGCTTCACCCGCCGCCGCTGGAATCAGTACAGCCCCCGCATCGGCGTAGCTTGGGATCCCTTCGGCGATGGCAAAACCTCCATTCGCGCCGGCGGCGGCGTCTTCTGGGAACGCATCCGCCAGAACAACCTCAACTTCGACGGCCTCGGCAACCCGCCGCTCGCCGGCAACCCCAACGCCTACGTCGGCAACATCGACCAGGTCACCAGCACCACCCTCGGCGCCGGTCTCCGCTCGCCGCAAAACGTCCGCGCCTGGGCCCGCGATGGCAAAACGCCCACCATCTATAGCTGGTCCCTCGGCGTCCAACGCCAGTTGCCTGCCAACTTCGCCCTCGACATCGCCTACGTCGGCAACATGGCCCGCCACCTCATGGATGCGCGCGACATCAATACCCTCCCGCTCGGCGCCACCATCGGCAATTCCCTCCTCGCCAGCGTGAACAACGTCGCCAACGCCATCCGCCCCTACCGCGGCTACGGCTCCATCCTCTCCACCGACTTCGCGGCCAACTCCAACTACAACGCGCTCCAGACCCGCGTCAGCCGCCGCTTCAACAAGTCGCTCACCGCCAACGTCTCCTACACCTGGTCGAAAGCCCTCGGCCACAACGAAGGCGACGGCGACGGCCTGCCCTATCCGTTTGATCGCCGCCGCGAATACGCGCCGCTCGACTTCGACCGCACCCACATCTTCACCGTCGATTACGTCTACGAAATCCCCGGCATGAAGTCCTCCAACGGTGTCGCCAAAGTGCTCACCAATGGTTGGCAGCTCTCCGGCATCACCCGCTTCTGGACCGGCACCCCGCTCACTGTCGGTTCCAACGGCAACCTCGGCGGACTCACCGGCTCGCCCCGCGCCGACTTCCTCGGCGGCGACCCCTATGAAGGCGGCAAAACCCGTTTCCAGTGGTTCAACCCGCTGCTCTTTGCCCGGCCCCTCGATGGCACCCTCGGCAACACCGCCAACGGCATCCTCCGCGGCCCCGGCATCAACAATTGGGACGCCTCGCTCTTCAAGACCACGCAGATCACCGAAGGCGTTCGCCTCCAGCTTCGCTTCGAGTTCTTCAATGTCTTTAACCACACCCAGTTCGCCGGCCTCAACACCGGCATCTCGGTCCCCAACCCCGGCCAGGCCGTCACCCAGGCAACCCGCGGCCGCACCGGCGAGGTGACCTCTACGCGCGATCCGCGTACACTGCAGTTTGGCGCCAAGCTGTACTTCTAACCTCTTCAAGCGGACCCCGTGGGCGAGGCGAATGCATTTAGTTCAACCCTCCGCCTCGCTCCCATGGGTCCGCCATACAGCTTGGCTTTTGTATCCGGCGCTGATCGCCCGCACGGTGTTGATCGCTCGAACCGCGCTCATGGCCCGCACAGCGCTCATGGCCCGCACAGCGCTCACCGCCCGCACGGCGCTCACCGCCCGCACGGCGCTCATCGCCGCCGTGATCGTCGCCACCGCGCTCATCCCGCTCGTCGGCCCCGTCGCCGCGCAGCCCGATGAGCGTTCCGCCTTCGCCGCCGCCGAGCAATCCCTCCGCTCAGGCCAACTCGCACAAGCCCGCACGCAGTTCGAAGCCATCCTCAAACGCAACCCCAAACACCTCCCCTCGCTCGCCAACTTAGGCGTCGTCCTCGCCCAATCGCACGACTACCCCGCCGCCGAATCCGCCTACCGCCGAGCCCTCAAGCTCTCGCCCAATCACCCCCTCCTCCACCTCAACCTCGGCCTCGCCCTCTTCAAACAGGACCTCTACGCCCAAGCCGCCCCCCACTTCCAACAAACCCTCGCCGCCCAGCCCAATCACACCCAGGGCAGGGAACTCCTCGCCGCCTGCCAGATCCACACCGGCGCCGCCGCCGAAGCCGCCGCCACGCTGGAAGCGCTCCTCGCGCAGTTCCGTGCCGCCACGCCCGCGACGCCCGCGAGCGCCCAACCCCCCGCCACCCCCCCCCAGCCCCCCCCGCCCCCACAAGACCCAGCCCGCCACAGCGCAGGTTCCGCTGTGCGCGATCCAAACCAAGAAACCCCCGGCCCCCTCCACCTCCTCCCCCCCGCTCAAATCAAACCCAATCAACCCGACCCCCCCCCAGCCACCCGGGGCCAGCGCCCGCCCACTCCCTCCCCCACTT
>CAYUZM010000957.1:0-2903 GCA_964449665.1 uncultured Solibacteraceae bacterium | reverse complement strand
GTCCAAAGCCCCGCGCTCAGGGTTGAGATCAGCTTCGCTTCCCGGCCATATCGAACTCGCCCGCCATATCACTCCGCGGCATGGGATCGAGCAGCGTCAGCGAGAGTACCAGGAACGCAAGCCATCCTCCTACGCCCCGCGGTCCGGTGTTCATTTCGCGCAGTCTAGCAAACTGCGGGCGGCCCTACGATGTGTAGCCGCGTGTTTGTGGCCTCGTCTAAGCTGGTTACTAGTGCTCACCCCCGACCAATACAACAGCGCCACTGCCGCGCAACTTCTCGACGCCTATGAGAACGCCGAAATCGCCCTCGATCACCGCCTCCTGCGCGCGCTGCTCGCCCAGATCGACGGCGTCGCCAAATGGGCCAACGACAACGTCGACAACGATATCCTCACCGAACTCCTGGAGCTGTTCTCGCACGCGCCCACGCCCGCCGCGCTGCCGTTCCTGATCGAGTTCGCCCGCCAATATCACGACGACATCCCCGAAGAACTGATCGAGGCCCTCGCCCGCCTCGGCGCACCCGCCCTCGAACCCCTGCTCGCCCTCTACGAAGAGAAGAAGGATGAACCCGGCGAGGTTCCCTTCGCCCTCGTCTGCCTCCACATCCGCGATCCTCGCATCGACGCCGTCATCGAACAGGTCGCCGCAAACGACCCCGATGACGCCAAGTTCCTCCGCGAAGTCCAAGCCGACACCACCGGTGAACTCGAACCCTTCGACATCTTCAAGGACTACCCCGAACAGGCCGCCCCCGACCTGCGCTACCTTCCCATCCCCAAGCGCATCGAGTTCCTCACCTCTCCCGACGTGAACTACCGCCTCGCCGCCGCCGCCAGCTTCATCGACACCGATCTCGACCGCGCCACCGCCGAGCCCATCGTCACCTGCGCCCGCGGCGACGAGCATCCCATGGTGCGCGGCCTCGCCTGGCAGGCTCTCGAATCGCGCGCCAAAGAAGACAAGGCCCTGCGCCAGGAGATGACCGAACGCCTCGCCGACCCAACGGCCGATTACGAGGAACGCGGCGGCATCGCCGTCGCCCTCGCCTCGCACATGGCCAAGCCCGGGATTCGCGCCGCCGTCGAACAACTGCACGCCGTGCCCGAAGCCCGCGCCCGCGCCCTCGAAGCCATGTGGCGCAGCTTCGACAAAACCTTCGAGCCCTTCGTCATCCCCTACATCGAGGACCCCGATTCCGAAGTCCGCCAGCAGGCCATCCTCGCCGCCGGCTACCTCAACCTAGGCTCCGAAGCCGCGCGCCTGGAAAAGCAGTTCACCGATCCCGACTTCCGCGACGACGCGCTGTTCTCCTACGCCCTCTGCTGCCGCGCCGAAGTCTCGCGGCCCTTCATGAAGAAGTTGCTCCGCCAAATCGACAAGCTCGCCGGCGGCCTCGACGAAGAAGAGGTCAAAACCGTCATGCAGGCGCTCGACCTACGCCTGGAGATGCACGGCCTCAAACCCGTTTTCTCCACCGAAGAAGGCCACGCCCACGAATAACGCCGGTGAATCGGCGCGCGAGTAAGCGCCCCGCGCCCGCGCCTGCAGCGCCCTCGGCCCCACCTCACCCGTGCTCCCACGCACCGCCCCCCGCGCGGCGCTATCCTGAAGGCGAAGCATCCGCCCAGCCCGCGATGCTCTCATGAAGAGGAGAGATCGCTCATGCAACCCATCGCATGCGTGTTCGCGGGCCTGCTGTTTTTCGCCTCCGCCCTTCCGGCCCAGACGCCGCCCGCTAAAATTCAAACGCTCATCATCACCGGCCAGAACCGCCACGACTGGCGCGCCGTCTCCCCCCTCCTGCGCCGGATGCTCGAAGACACCGGCCGCTTCGAGGTGCGCGTCACCGAAGAGTTTCGCGGCGCGGGACCGGAAACGCTCACCCCATACGACCTCGTCGTCCTGAACTACGAAAATCGCAACCAGCCCGAAGGCCGCTGGGGCCCGCGCGCCGAAAAGGCCCTCGTCGACTTCGTCAAGGAACGCGGCAAAGGTCTGCTCATTTACCACTTCTCCCTGGCCGCCTTCGATGGATGGACCGAGTTCGAACAGTTGTGCGGCGGCAACTGGCGGCCCAACAACGGCCACCACTCCGCCCGCCACGACTTCACGCTGAAGCTCGCCGACCGCGACCATCCCGTTACGCGCGGCCTCGCCGTCGAAATGCCCGTGCGCAACGACGAACTCTACGCCAACCTTCGCTGGCAGCCGCGCGAAAACTACCGCATCCTCGCCACTGCCTTCGACGACCACGCTCTCTACGCCGGCAAGGCCCGCCAGCCCATCCCCGGCGCGGGCATCGATCAGCCCATGCTCTGGCTGCACACGCCCGGCCGCGGCCGCGTATTCGTCAACGCGCTCGGACACGATGCCGCCGCCGTGGCGAACCCCGCCTTCATGGCAACATTCCTGAGAGGCGCCGAATGGGCCGCCACCGGCGCCGTCACCATCGAGCCGCCCGCGAACTAGCGGTCACTCCCTTCTAATCGCGGCCGTTCACCAACGCCTGCAGATTGCCCGACGAACCGCGCAGCGCCGTCGCCTGCCCCACGAGTTCCTCGGCCGCAGCCGCATTCTCCTCCGACGTCGCGTTCATGATTTGCGCGACGCCTTCAATCTCCTGCACCGCTTTCATAATCTGATCCATGCCGCGGCTCTGCTCCTGCCCGCCCGCGTGAAACTCGTCCACCAGCGGCTTCATCTTGTGCGTGATCTCCAGAATCACCGCGATCGAGCCGTTCACGTCCTCCATGTTCTTCACGCCCGCGCCGCTCTTCTGCACCGACGTTTCGATGATTGCCGAAATCTCGCGCGCCGCCTCGGCCGACCGCTGCGCCAGGTTCCTCACCTCGTCGGCCACCACCGCGAAGCCCTTGCCATGCTCGCCGGCCCGGGCCGC
>CAYUZM010000956.1:0-2905 GCA_964449665.1 uncultured Solibacteraceae bacterium | reverse complement strand
TCGATGACGTGGGCGTTGTTTAGCACCAGATCATAGGGCTGTGCAACCAGTAGTACTGGGAGTAACGCAAGGGCGAAGCGCATAGTTTGAGGTTACGACGACGAAGAAACTACTGTACGATGCGGTGATGGAGAGGGCAATTCACACGATCGGAAGGGCCATATGAGAATCGATGCACTGTTCGCGCTATTGGCATTGTCGGCGGCACAGGCGGCTACCATCGGGCAGATCGACACATTCGAGGATGGAACGACGCAAGGCTGGACTGTGGGATTGTTGGGCGCCCCGCATCCCGCGCCGCCGGCAAACGTCGCCAACGGCGGACCGCTGGGGGCGGGTGACAACTACCTGGCTCTGACCTCATTGGGAGGAGGCGGTGCGGGAAGCAAATTGGTGGTTCTGAACCCAGCACAATGGCCGGGCGACTATTCGACGCTGGGGTTGACCACGATCACGATGGACCTCAGAAACTCCGGTACAACAGATCTATCGATCCGCCTGTATCTGGAGAATACGGTCGCAGGTCCGCCGACCGACGACGCCGTTACCGATTCCGTGTTCCTACCCGCGGGCGGCAGTTGGACACAGGCGAGCTTTGACGTGAGCGAAGCGGGGTTGACAGTCCTCAATGGCACGGCGGCCAATCTCCTCTCAGGTGTGACGCTTCTGCGCATCATCCATAACCCGGCGCCGGAGTTCCCCGGACCGTCGATCGTTGCTCTACTCGATGTCGACAACATCTGCGCAGGCGGGGACTGCGAGAATTCAGGTAGCGCGGTGCCCGAACCATCCACCATGGGTCTCGCCGCGGCCGGGCTCGTGGGAATTGCGCTGCGCCTGCGCCGCGCATAAAAAGCGAATACGATATTGGGGCGATGAAGACAAGAGCTTTGATGGTGTTGGTGGCTGCCGTATGCGCGGCGCAAGGCCCTACGCCCACTGTCGCAGACCGCGTGGTTTCGCCCGAGGTATCCGGCGGGACCATCACATTTCGAATCTATGCACCGAAAGCGGAGAAGGTGACGCTGAATGGTGATTGGATGAAGTTAGGCGACAGTGTTCCTTTGTCCAAAGGCGCGGACGGTGTGTGGACGGTGCAGGCTGGGCCGCTGGAGCCGCAGGTCTACCTGTACAGCTTCAATGTCGACGGCATGAACATCGCCGATCCCGTGAATCCGCGCATGAAACTGCGGGCCCGGACCTCGGCCAGTCTCGTTGAGGTGCCAGGAAAGGAACTATGGCAACTGCGCGACGTGCCGCACGGTAAGGTCGAGATGCTCACCCACCGTTCGAAGGTGCTTGACGGCGCCGAACGCCAGGTGTTTGTCTATACGCCTCCCGGCTATTCAAAGAGTAAGTCGGCGTATCCGGTGCTGTACCTGTTTCACGGCAGCAACGACGTCGCCGCCGGCTGGACTTGGACAGGCAACGCGCATCTGATTCTCGACAACCTGATTGCCGACGGGAAGGCCGTGCCGATGGTGATCGTGATGCCGTGGGGACACGCCGTGCCGTTCGGCTCGCCGCGTGAAGTGCAGGCACGCAACTCTGAGTTACATGAGCGCTACGTCGTGGAAGACGTAATGCCGTGGATCGAAGGCGAGTACCGGCTAAAGACGGGTGCGGCTAACCGCGCGGTCGTCGGGCTGTCGATGGGGGGCGGCCAGGCGCTTCGAATCGGCCTGGACCACCTCGACAAGTTTTCCCACCTGGGCGTCTTTAGTTCAGGAAAGCCGGCGGATCTGGAGACGCGGCACGCGAATGCCCTCGGCGACGCCAAGGGGACCAACGCCCGGCTGAAGCTGTTCTGGATCGGGATCGGAACCGACGATGGGGCGCTCGAACGGGCTCGGGCGCTGCACGCCGCTTTGGAGAAGGCCGGCGTACAGCATGAATATGTCGAGACCGGTGGCGGGCACTTCTATCCGGTGTGGCGGCGCTACTTGAGTACCGTCGCGCCGCGTTTGTTCCAGTAACGGGCCTTTATTTCCGTCCATCGCCCAACAGTGCGATCGGTGAGGATTCCGCGCGTCCAATCGAAAAGAATTGAAGGAAGCGGCGGCGGTAGCGCGGCTTGGCCGGCTCGATCTGCCGGTTCACCAGCGTCGAGGCAAAGGCCTGAAAACGCGGCGCGAACTCCCGCACCGGCTTGCCCTGCACCAGCGCCGTATGCACGGCGGAGTTATGTGCGGGCACTTCACAAGCGACGGGCAGGCCCAGCGATCTTTCCACATCCACGCGCCGGAACTCAGCGCGCGAGTTCATCCGGTTAAGCACTATGCTCACCTTCTTGCCGCAACCTAGACCGTCCAACAGATGCAGTTTACAGTAAGCCAAACGCAGCGAAGCCACATCGGGAGTCGCAACGAGAACGATGCGCGAAGCCTGCTGAAGCACAATCTGCGCAGTCTCGTCGAGGGAACCAGGTAGGTCGCAGGCGACCACGTCATAGTAGGCGCGCGCAAAATCGAGCACTCGTTTGAGCGGCGCCGCCGAGGCGGCATGTGCGCCAAGATAGTCTTCTCCCGACAGAACATCGAGTTGCCCAAACGAGCGCACCATCTTGTCCCAGACGTCCTCGTCCAGTTCAGCGGCTCGATCTAACGCATGGCGGATGGAGAAACTATTGTCCTGCTTGAGCATGAACGCCAACTGGCCGTTGAAGGGGTCGGCGTCGACGATCAATGTGCGGTGCGTGGTGGCCATTGCCGCGCATGTGTTGAGCGCTACGGTAGAGGCGCCGGCGCCGGGCTTCGCCGGCAGGAACGCGATCACCTTGGTGCCAGATTGCGCGGGAGCAAAGCCTGTTTTGGGATCGAGCAAACCCATCAGCAGTTTCACCCAGGAGTTCACCATGGGCCGGTCGAATGGCGAGATCAGGGTGTCCAGGATGCCAAGGAGCATG
>CAYUZM010000955.1:0-2905 GCA_964449665.1 uncultured Solibacteraceae bacterium | reverse complement strand
GGAGGGATGAGATGGCAAGGGCGAGCACGATCAACGACAACACCAATGCGGCGTCTTTCAGGCCCTGGCGGCGATCCGCGCGCTTCCGCGCGTTGCTGGCGAGCAACTGTTCTTCGAGAAGCCTTGCGTTTGCTGTTGCGGCGTCTTCCATTGTTGTGTGAGGACCGTAGTTAACACACCAACGCGGTGAGAGCCGCCCTTGCGGGCAGTCCTCATCCGCGTTTCCTCCGGTGATGATGTACTGCTCTGGGAGAGAGCAGGAAAACGGCTCGACCTCAGTCAACTGGATTCTGGCTTTCTGCCGGTAATCTGCTGGCCGCGGGGGTAGAGGCTGGCACTGTAAGAGCACGAAGGCTGCCAAACACCGTATGCTCGAGCCGCGCAGCGGCAATAGCGATGAGTTAGAGGCGGCGTCTGGCGGTTGCGCGCACTTTTGACCACGAGCGATTGACCCCACGCAGCCATACGACCCGATTCGGTCACTAACTTTCGATCAGACGGCCGGATGCTTTCGTGCATCGGCGCACGGGCCGGCAGTAAACGAGCCGCATGTTGGCGGGAGGTCGCGCGATCCCAAGACCATAACGCAGCGTGTGGCCTCCGAGTTGCGTAGGAGTGAGGCAGGAGATCGATAACCCATATGGAACGATTCGAATCGAACGGTAGCAGAAGCTCAACACTTCCACTATTTCTGGCTGGACTGGGAACGGGTGTAGCGCTTGCGCTCCTGCTGGCCCCGCTGAGCGGATCGGCGACGCGGAGCCTCATCGGGCGGAAGGCCAAGGACGGAGAAGAGTGGCTGAGAGATACGGCGGCGGCCGCGGAAGAGAGCCTCGCCGCGCAGGCAGCGGATCTGCAGCATCGCGCCAAAGAAGTTGCTGAGGTCATTACTCGCAGGTAAGCGGGAGAGGTTTGGTGCGCTACGGCCCGCGCGGTCGGGGGGAGCCGCCGGCCGATCAAGCCGGCAATTCCGGCTCCCATGGGTGGAGAGCAGTCTATGGGGGAGAGTGAACGGAGAGCGAACAGGGTTCCAAGCGGGCCGGTAACGCGGACGCAAACTACATTGTCCCCAGCACAGGAACGGGCTGACCAAATCGAGGCCCGTTGGAAACAATCAAGGTCCGATGGAGACGGCCGTTAACTAAACCAATGCGCCGGAACGAGTGTTCCAGAGTTACCAAGGGGCCTTTCAACAGACGCTGCACTCGGTTCGAGTGAAGCAGTAGACAGATACGGAGTATCAGAAATGAAAACGCTATTGGGATTGCTCGCCGTGGCCACGATGGCCTTTTCGCAAGTAAGAACGATCGGCAGCGGCACCAACATCACCATCCGAACCAACGAATCGATCGACGCCAAGAAGAGCGATGGACGCGTGTACTCGGGCGTCGTCGATCAGGATGTAATGGACGCGAACAACAACATCGCCATTCCCAAGGGCTCCAACGCGGAACTCATGGTGAGGAAGGCCGAGAACAAGGAATTGACGCTCGACTTGGAATCGGTGACCGTGGGCGGACAACGATACACGGTGACCGCAGGTGAGAGCCAACTTGGCAGCGGGGAAAAGGACGGCCTCGGGACGAACAGACGCACCGCCGAGCACGTAGGCGGCGGGGCGGCCCTTGGCGCGATCATCGGCGCGATTGCAGGGGGAGGAAAGGGCGCCGCGATCGGCGCGGCGGTCGGGGCCGGAGCGGGCGCCGGTGCGCAGGTACTGACTCGTGGGAAGAGCGTGAAGGTGCCATCGGAGTCGCTATTGACGTTCCGTCTGGAACAACCCCTGGGAGTGGGCGCGGCCGATAGCGGCTTCACCCGCCGAGGCGTGCACTATCACCGCAACCGGTAGAGGTTGCTTGAGCGCAAGCGCGCCGGAGGCAGCTAAACGCCACTTCCGGCGCGCACCGCGGTGAGTGGCGCTTCCCGCGTCAGGCGGTCACTTTGACTTCGATGCGTGGACGGCTTCGGTCAAGGCTTCCGACCACTTCTCGATCTGTCTCTCCGCTTCTTCCTTGGCAATTCCGTAGCGTTGTTGGATGCGTCCGGCGAGTTGTTCTTTCTTGCCGGAGATGACTTGCCAGTCGTCGTCAGTGAGCTTGCCCCAGTGGGCGCGCGCCGAACCTGCGAATTCCTTCCATTTGCCTTCTACTTGATCCCAATTCATAAGGCCTCCTATTGGCTGCAGTCCAATCCAGTGCACGCTCGGGGCCAATTGCCCGGGCAAGGCGGGGCTGTTGGACCGCACATGTGGCCCGCACCGTGCAAGGAAGGGAGCGTGGCCTGGCGAGATACCATCCGTTCGATGAAGTGGGCAGACGCGTTGAGGAGACTACGAATTCAGCGTGGAGCCATGGTACGGAGAGCGGGCGAGCCTTCTCCATCCGCCGCTCATGCATTCCTGGATGGGTTCAGCGGTAGCCTCGTGGGCGGTTTTCTGTACTGCCTGGTGTTGGCCTACTGGAATCCAGTCGAGCTCAGCTCAGCCTGGCAGCGCGTCCTTGCGTTGTCTGTGGCTCTTGGCGGTTTCGAGAGGTGGCGGGTGACGAGGAATCAGCCGTAGCGAGCCCGCGGAGAGAAAGTAAGTCCAGACGCGGCTACACGGACGCCTGCTCGTCTGCGGCGGCGTCCGTGTAGCCCATATCCAACGGTTACTACTTACTGCCTGATCTTATGACCGGGCAAAGTATCTGCGGCGCGCCAGCCCAGCGGCAAGCAGCACGGCGCCTACCATGCCAAGCGTGGCGGGCTCAGGAACCTCGCTCGACGACGAGTCGACAAATCCCTGTACCGTCGATTGCCCCGGAACCGCGCCGGAGTTTGGTGCGATGCTTCCCGTGAATACCGACGTGTCGAAACGTGTAGGACCAAAACCCCCAGTTAGTGCCACGGTCGTCCCCGGCCCAAC
>CAYUZM010000954.1:0-2907 GCA_964449665.1 uncultured Solibacteraceae bacterium | reverse complement strand
GTGATCTCGTTGAACATCACACGGAAGACTTTGGGGCCGGCCGCGCCCTTCTTGCCGCCGCCGGATAGCTCTTCCATGAGGTGGTAGCAGATGGCCTCGCCTTCGCGGTCAGGGTCAGCCGCGAGGTAGATGGAATCGGCGGCCTTGGCGGCCTGCTTCAATTCCTGGATCAGCTTGCGCTTGCCCTCGATCACTTCATAGTGCGGGGTGAAGTCGCCATCGACGTCGACGGAGAGGTCCTTCTTGGGCAGGTCTTTGACGTGCCCGAGCGAGGCCATGACGGTGAAGTCTTTGCCGAGGTACTTGGCGATGGTTTTCGACTTTGCCGGCGATTCGACAATGACGAGAGACTTGCTCATGAGAGAGTACTGATGTTCCTTTCGGTCCCGCCGGCTGCCGGCCCGGACGGGGTCCAGGCAGAAGCAACTGACTCCATGAAGGTAGCATTTCAGTCAACCGGCATGGATTGCCGGCCGTCCGGCGCGGTTACCTACCACACTCTAGCAAACTGTTTTCCGGGGAGTTGCCGCACCATGCCCGCGAGTTCCAGTTCGAACAGCGTGGCTACTATCTCAGATGGCGAGTACCCCTCCAAGGATTCGAGCAGGGAATCGAGCTTGACGCCTACGTTCACATTCACCGCCCGGATGATGGCTTTGGCAAGGGGGGCGCTGGGGCCGAAGCGCAAGTCCATATCTATCTCTTGTTTAGCGGGCGCGGAGGGATTGGTGATCTGGCCCAGAAGTCCTTGCCGGACGTGGTCGGGGAGGTCCGAAAGAAGGTCTTCGGCGTCCTGCAGCAGGCGCGCGCCCTGCTTGATGAGGAGGTTGGGAACCCAGCTCATGCGCGAGGTGATCGGGCCGGGAACGGCGTAGACTTCCCTACCCTGTTCCATGGCCGTGCGGGCCGTAATGGCCGAGCCGGAGTACTGGGCGCCCTCGACGATGACGGTGGCGTAGCTGAGGCCGCTGACGATGCGGTTGCGCAGCGGAAAGCTCTGCGGATGGGCGGGCGTGCCCATGGGAAATTCGGAGAGGATGAGGCCGCGAGTGGCGACGTCTTCGGCCAGGCGGCGATTTTCGGCCGGGTAGATATGGTCCAGGCCGGAACCGAAGACGGCGATGGTGCCGCCATTCACGTTCAAGGCGGCTTTGTGGGCGCAGGTGTCGACGCCGCGGGCCATGCCGGAGACGATCACGGCGCCCGCCTTGGCGAGGTCGGCCGAGAGGCGTTCGGTCACATTGACGCCGTAGGGCGTGGGGCGGCGCGTGCCGACCATGGCGACCAGCACGGCCTGGAGCACCTCCTCGCGCCCTTTGGCGAACAGGACGATGGGCGGGTCGGCGATGTTGGCCAGCGCCGAAGGATAACCGGGATAGCCGAAGGGAAGGAGAACAGCGCCCGCTTCGCGCATTTTTTGCTGCTGTTGCGCGGCGTCCTCAAAGGTGCAGCCGCTGATTAGGCTGCGGGCAACGCCGCCGGAAAGGCCGTGGTCCTCGAGTTCGGAAACCGAGGCCCGGAAGATGGCCTGGGGCGTCTGGTAGGCGTCCAGAAGCGGAAGCGTGCGCATGGGGCCGAGTCCGTGGACCAGGCGCAGGGCGAGCCAGTAGAGTTCCTCTTCATGGGAAAGGCGGGTGGAGAGTGCGGGAGCGAGCATGGCGACGGTAAAACCTACGGAGGAGGTGGCGTCGCGCGGGGGAGAATCTCAGGCTGGGTGGGCCAACGTCACCCTGGTCCGGCATCTCCGGCCGCCCGCTCGTCCTCGAACGCTTGCTTGAGCAAGGCGGCATAGAGCTCGGCGTTGTGGTTGGCCGTGTCGCCCAGGTCGGTTCGCGGCTGGAGCGTTTGCCGCCATTGGCGTTCCATCTCCCGGACCGTTGGCGCGAAATTGGCGATCGCCATGGGGTACCGTTCCGCGCTGGCGGAGGCGTGTATCCGGTACACCGTGCGGCCGGGGAGAGTGGCTTGGAGCGATAGCTCCACTTCCAGCCGCACGCCCCCCAGCGATCGTTGTCCGCGGTAGACCAGATGCCCCGGCGATGAAGCGTCGAATGCCAGGCGGACTTTCGTGCATTTCTGCACGAAGAGTCTCACTTCGTTCGCCGGGCGATCATCGTCGATGTACCAACTGAACACGCGCGAGAGAGGCGATTCAGTTTGGATGGGCATGGGCGGATTGTAGCATCGGCGATAAGAAAAAGCCTCACATCTTCCCGTCGATGCCGGCCCACAGATTCAGCGTGTTCAACTCTTCGCGCCCGGCGGCCTTGAGGTAGAGAAAGAGCTGCATGCGATAGGCGGCGTAGTGGTTGAGCACCAGCGTGACGGTCCACGAACCGCGGCTGGCCTTGTGGCCGAAGAGTTCGATTTCGGCGCGGAAATCGTCATCGGGCGTGGCTCCGAGAAGTTCCGCGTAGAGCGCCGGCTGCTTGGCGATGACTTCGGCCGCCTGGTCGAAGGTCAGAAGTTTCGCCGACGCCTCGCCCTCGGACCAGGCCTTGCTCCAGGCGGCCATATCGAAGGAGGGCGAGAGCGCGCCGCGCAGATGGATCGGCCCAAAGAGCGTCATGTACTGCATCAGCTCGAGCAGGCTGCGCTGTTTCGGCGCGGGCCGGTAGCCGTACATCGAAGGCTCGGCCTTCGATGCCAGATGCAGAAGCAGGCGGACTTCGCCGTTGAGCGCGGATATGAGTTCGTTCTTAGTAAGTACCATCGGGGATCTCCAGTTTGGGGTTAGTTAGTTTGCGGCCGGTTAGTTTGCCGGCTCTTCGTTGGCCGACAGCAGTTCGGCAAGCTTGTCGTAGCTTTCGGCGGCGCCGTGTTCCATGCCCATCTGGATGACGATGTCGCGGACCTCTTTCGAGGGATAGAGCACGGTGGCGTTGAGGGTCGTCTTGCCGTTCTCTT
>CAYUZM010000953.1:0-2907 GCA_964449665.1 uncultured Solibacteraceae bacterium | reverse complement strand
GGCAATCCCCATCCCCGCCCGTCCCATATGATCGAGAATCACCGGCATCGACCGGAACTGCGCCGCCAGCTTCCCGATCGCCGTCGCATGATGCGGCAAAAAGTGCATCTGCATCGCCAACCCCAAATCCGCCGCCGCCTTCCACGTCCCTTTCACGTTCGCGTCCGCCAGATCGCGGTTCTTGATCGGACTGTCCGACTCGCACGCGCACGAAAACGGCTTCCCCGGCTCGCTCATCTCATGCATCCGCAGCGCCACAATCCGTCCCGGATGCCGCTTCATCAACTCCGCCATTCGCTTCCCCGTGCCCTGGTCCTGCGGCTCAAACAGGCACGTACCCTTGAAGAACCCCTTCGGCGACTCGGCCGCAAAGCAATGCTCCAGATACCGGTGATCGTCCTGATACGGCTCCGGGTGCACCAGAATCGTGTGCGCAATTCCGGCCTGCTTGGCGAATGCCAGATACTCGCCCAGCGGCTGCGCCGGCGGCTTGTACGTCGCCAGCGCATGATAGGGAAAAATGTCCGGCTCAAACAGATGAATATGCGTGTCGATGAGCGGCCCCTGAGCGGCACGCATGAGCGGCCCTTGGGCGGCCCGCAAAGGCAGCGCGGCGGCGCCCGCGCCCGCGGCGAGAAAGTGACGGCGGAGCATGGGCTTATGCTATCGCGGAAACCATCGGCGCGCCCGGCGCGTCGTACGCGCCAGGAGGATGAACGAATGAAACCGCTGCTAATGGCCGCCGTTCTTGCCTTCGGAGGCCTCGCCACCGCGCAAGCCCGCGTGAACATCCACGTCAACATCGGCTCCGGCCCTTATCACGGCTATTCGCCCTATGACGTCGCCTACGTCGAGCGCTACGTTCCCGCGCCCTACGTCCCGCGCGTCCTCATCATGAGCCGCTACGCCGGCATCGCGCCCCACCGCGTCGTCCGCCACTACCGCGACGGCTGGGGTTGGGACCGCATGTGCAACCACTACCGCGTCCCCACGCGCGTCATTTACGCCCCCGCCTACGGATCTTCCTACGTCAACCACCCGCCCGGCAAAGCCCGCGGCCACTGGAAGCACAACCGCGGCCACTGGAAACCCAACCGCGGCCACGGAAACGGCTACCGCCGCTAATCCCATTTCACACCGTTGTGTTTGAAATCGGGCATGGGTAACATCTACCCATGCCCAAATACCTGATCCAAGCCAGCTATACCGCCGAAGGACTGAAAGGCCTTGCCAAAGACAAAGCCTCAGGCCGCAAAGCCGCGGTCCAGGCCGCCATGAAAGCCATCAAAGGCAAACTCGAATGCATGTACTTCGCCTTCGGTGACAACGACGCAGTCCTCATCGTCGACGCCCCCGACAACGTCGCCGCCGCTGCCATCTCGCTCGCCACCGGATCCACCGGCCTCGTCCGCATTCGCACTACTCCCCTGCTGACAATCGACGAAGTCGACCAGGCCCTCGCGCTCCCCTCAAAGTATCGAGCGCCAGGCCAATAACCACGCGCTACACCACCGTTCCGAAAATCGCCCCCACTCCGGCCGTCGCCGCCATCGCCACCGCGCCCCAGAACAGCACGCGCATGGCCCCGGCCGCCACACCCGCGCCCCCGGCCCGCGCGGCCACTCCGCCCAGCAATGCCAAAAAGGCCAGCGAAGCCCCCGCGACCATCGGAATCAGCAACCGCTCCGGCGCCACCGCCGTAACCGCCAGCGGCAGTGCCGCGCCCACCGCGAAGCTGCCCGCCGACGCGAACGCCGCTTGAATCGGCCGCGCGCCCAACTCTTCGGTGATCCCCAACTCGTCGCGCGCATGCGCTCCCAACGCATCGTGCGCCATCAATTGATCGGCCACCTGTCTCGCCAGCCCCGGTTCCAGCCCGCGCGCCACATAGATCGCCGTCAGTTCGTTATGTTCGAATTCGTCGTCGGCGTCGAGTTCCACTCGCTCGCGCGCCAGTTCAGCCTGCTCCGTATCCGCCTGCGAGTGAACCGATACATACTCGCCCGCCGCCATCGACATGGCCCCGGCCACCAACCCCGCCACGCCGGCCACCATGATGCCGCTGTGGCTTGTGTGCGCGGCCGCCACGCCCAACACCAGGCTCGCCGTTGAAACGATCCCGTCGTTCGCCCCCAAAACGGAAGCCCGCAGCCATCCGATGCGGCCAGTCAAATGGCCTTCCAGATGGCGTGCAGGCATGTCGTTTCCTCGTTTCGCGCGGCTGCCCTCTGTTATACCAGGACGGCCATCTTCTCCCGGATGCCCGGAATCAGCGCTTCCAGTACATCATGAATGTGCGAGGCGAAGACAAACTCCATCTCCGGCCGCACCTCCTCGGGCACGTTGCGCAAGTCCTTCTCGTTGGCCTTCGGCAACACGATGCGCTTAATACCGGCGCGCCGCGCCGCCAGCACCTTCTCTTTCAAGCCGCCAATCGGCAGCACCAGCCCGGCCAGCGTAATCTCGCCCGTCATCGCCGTATCCATGCGCACCGGCAACCCAGTGTAGAGCGAAGCCAGCGCCGCCGCCATCGTCACGCCCGCCGACGGACCGTCTTTCGGAATCGCGCCCGCCGGCACGTGCACGTGTACGCCCGTATCGGAGAACCGCTTTACATCAATCCCGAAATCCTTCGCGTGCGACCACAAGTAGCTCTGCGCCGTCTTCACCGACTCCTGCATCACCTCGCCCAGCTTGCCGGTGAGCGTGAGCCCCTTCCCATCGGGCAACATCGTCGCTTCGATGTACAGCACATCGCCGCCCGTCTCGGTCCACGCCAGCCCCGCCGCCACGCCGGCCGGCGAGTTCTTCCTCGCCTGCTCCATCGTGAACGGCTGCGGCCCGAGCAACTCGATCAGGTCCATCTCCTCAATCACCAGCGGCTCCGTCCGCCCCTCGGCGAACTTC
>CAYUZM010000952.1:0-2907 GCA_964449665.1 uncultured Solibacteraceae bacterium | reverse complement strand
GGCCGACGCCGTCATGATGATGACCCCGCGATCCCCGTCAAGCGGCTCGTTGCGCGCCATCGCCGCCGCGGCCAGGCGCAGCACGTTGAAGCTGCCGATCAGGTTGGTCTGGATGACGCCAGCATAATTCTCAAGCGAGCCGGGATTGCCGTCACGGTCCAGGATCCGCATCGCGTTGCTGCGACCGGCGCAATGGACCGTCCCCCCCAACGCGCCGATTTCGGCGGCCTCCCGCCCCCCCGCCTCCGCACGCGCTCCCGCCAGGCCGCGTGTCGCCGGCCATCCCAGGCGGCCCCCCGGGGGCACTCCCGCCGCCCCCACGCCCGGGCACTGCCCCACAATGGGCGCAAGCCCATGCCGTCCCGCTCGTCGCATCAGCTCCCCACCCAGCACTCCCCCTTCGACGCGCGCAACCCGCTTCACCGGATCAATCGTCACGCCCTTCATCGCCGTCATGTCGATTACGACGCCGTTCGACGTACCCCACCCCAACGGACTGTGCCCCCCGCCCCGCACCGCCAATTCCAGTCCTTGCCTCCGCGCGAACTCCACGCCGCGCCTCACATCGTCCACGTGCGCGGCCCGCACCACCGCTGCCGGCCGCCTCTCCGATTCCGGGTTCCAAAAGAACACCCGCCGCGCGGCTTCGTATCCCGCTTCCCCCGGCGTCAGCAGCCGCCCCTTCAACCGAGTCCGCAGCTTCTGCAATGCCTGCGCGTCCACCGCGCCCCATGCAACCTCGCCGCTCGCGGCAAGCGCTCCGTGAATAAACCGTCGCCGGCTGGTCAGTGCCATAGTCTCGTGTGTTCGCTATCATGCCACCATCACTCCGACCACCGCCATTCGCGCGCCCCGGCGCCGCACTCCTTGATCTCGCCGTCCTCGTATGTCAGCGCCAGTTCGAACCGCACCACGTCGCCCGGCTGATACCGCTCGCGCAGCCGTTTCGGAATCCGCACCCGGTCGGGCGCCGTGTAGGAAGGCGTCTCTCCGTCACACGCCGGACTCTTCACCGTCGGATCCATCGCCAGCAGCGAAACCAGAAAGAATGAGTTCCACTCAAACCGAGGAAACGGGTCTTCCACGAACAGAATGCTCCGCGCGCAGCGCAACTGCTGCCGCCACGCGCCCAACTGCCCGGCCACCCGCATGATGTGCACGTGCTCGCCGCGTTCTACATGCACCGGCATCGGACTGTGCTTCCTGTGCACATGGAACAGCAACCCCAGCAAACACACAAACAACGCCGCGAACGGCACCCGCGTTCCCGCCACGGGCCCAACCGCCTGCGCCGCCAATGGACCAACTGCACGCTCTGCCACGGGCCCAACCGCACGCCCCGCCACGCCCCAAATCGCCTGCGCCAAAAAGAACGCCAGCGCCAGAAACGGAATGTATGCCGCCGCCAGGCTTCTCTGGTTGATAAACGCGATCGGTAGCACCGACACCACCATCCAAAACGCCGCCCATCGCACCTCCGCGTTCCGCCACAGCACCGCCACCGCACAAACGAATACCCCGAACGCCGCCGCATGCCACCACGCGAACCACTTCGCCCGGTAAACCACAAACCATAGGAAATGTTCCACGCGGTCCAGATATACCCACGCGCTCAAATGCGGCGCATACTCCGGGTTCTTCAAAAGGTTGTCCGGCAACCAAAGCCGCCCCACCAGGAACGCCGCCGTCATCAGGCCGCCCCACACCGTCACCCGCCAACTCCGCCGCTCCTGCGTCAACCACTCCCACAGCCCGATCATCACCGGCAGCGTCACCGCCATCTCCTTCGAGTTCAGGCACAGCACATACAGCACCGTCCATGCCGCCATCGCGCCCCAAGTGGGCAACCGCCCGCCCTCCCGCGCGCGCACATACACGAGCAGAGCCCCGCAATAGAACGTCAGACACAAAATGTCGTAGATGAATCCGGTGCTCAAATACAGCGGCGCCATTTCGCCGTGAAAAGCGAACAGCAACGCCGTCAACGCACCTACCTCCGCCGACCCGCTCAACCTCCTAGCCACTGCGTATCCCAACGCCAGGTTCAACCCCAGCAGTACGAACGAGGCCACCCGGAATGCCAGCGGATGAAAACCAAACTGATCGTAGATCGCGCGGTAGAACAGCGCCCCGGCCGGCCGGTACACGTCCGAATACCGGAAGAACACCACCGTGTCCCGCACCTCCTCCCACACCGTCAACCTCGCGGCGCCGTACATGTTCATCAAATCGTCGTGCGAGAAGCCAACGGTCAAGCCGGCGCCCGCCAACAGCAGAAAATAGGCGGCCAAAGACAGCGCGGCCGCGCCTCCGAAGACACGTCGAGTGTGCATGTGATTTCTTGAGTTGTCTGGGGGGACGCGGAGGGTTGGACGCTGCTTTGGGTGGCCGCGGCGGCGGAGGAGGGAAATGCGATTTTCTCCTCCAACCGCCGCGGCACTACCGCGTCCACTAGCTAAGACCGGTGAGTGGTGGGATCAACGACAGGCCGTGAAAAATTCTTTTCGGGTTCCGGCGCGCCCGCATCGCCCGCCTGGAACCACTCCTCCATACGCGCCGCGCCTGCCGCTCCCGCGCCGCCTTCCGCCCGCATGGCCGCCACCCTCCGCCGCGCCATGATTTCCCGCCGCTGCCGCAGCGCGCCGGGCATCGCCTTGGCCAAGTGCCAGAAAGCGGGCAGGGAAGCCCGCTCCCAAACCAGGCATCCGCCCACCACCATCGCATCGCGCCACAACGTTTGCAGCCAGCAGCGTTTCCACACCGGCCACGTAATGTTCTTCGCCCGCATCAGGAAGCGGTTCTTCACCGAATGCATGTTCACGTCGGCCGGATTTCGCCCTCTCTTCCCGGGGCGTACCTGCCTCACATGAAACCCGCGCGCCATCGGCCGGTACACACAGCGCCAGC
>CAYUZM010000951.1:0-2910 GCA_964449665.1 uncultured Solibacteraceae bacterium | reverse complement strand
GATTAGACGCGCGAGAAGACAAATAGTTCCGCTATATTAGGAGATAGTCAATAATACATGTGTAGTCGACACTGCAGCTACGAACCCACAGATCTCACCTTCGACCGACCACATCTTCGGAATTTACTTCACCAACAGTAGTGGGACGGACTATGTAAATTGCGTAATCAAAGACGTAAATGGCACGCCAGTGCAGACGAATAGGTTTGTAACCAAAAGTGGCTGGAGCTTTAATTCGTCAACCGGAGTGTATAGCGGTCCACTCGATTCATGGTTTGTGAGGCCTGCTCTAAATTCGTATTCGGGAGCAGGTTGGCTTACGGCCGGAATTACGGCCACCGTCTTGGGCCCTACAGGGTCTGGGACGATGTATATCAATTGGGTTAAGGCTGCAAAATAGCGCGAAGCGAGCGTGGGCAAAGCGTCAGCATCAAATTGGATCACGAAGGATCTGGATCGTCTTGACGAGGATGGCTCAGTGACCAAAGGGCATAAGTCGTTCAAGGCCACGGATCATAGGTGGGGCTCCAGTAATTGCAATTGCGATTTCTTGGCTGCATGCACCACGATGCTTCACTCTCACCCTGCGAAGACCGGACGATATAACTGGCCGTAGCCGAAGGTTCAACTGACCAGTGGCGGGAAATACGGCCTCGGGAAGATGTGGAATGTTGTCTATCTCGATGACCGTGTTTCCCGCATCGGCTTCTGGCGATAAGCCGTCAATCCAAAGCGTCAGCCAGCCGCCATTTTGCCAATCGACCTCATTTTCGCGCCAGACAATTCCGTCTTGCGCGGATTCGATAGTCAGTGCAGTGGCGATCGGGGAGAGATCAACGAAGAACTCCTTATAGGCCGACCAGGCGAAGTTCCCGATTTTTACCCGCGCTTGATGCTCTCCAGGAGACAGGCCAGGCGGCACCCGCAAGCTGATCAGGAGACCAGCTTCGGTGAAATCAGAGGAGATCGGTGCCACGCCAAAAGAGTCAATCTCCGGAAATACTTCCTCCAACGCCGGTGGTGTCGGGTCAGTCCATTCGCACCACAGTGCGATATATTCTTCTTTATGAGAGCGAAACGATCGGCCTCGATGCAAGTGGCAGTTCAGTCCAATCAACTTGATGGGTGGGCCCTCATCAGGCGGCAAATGCCGCCATCGTCGATGTGCGGCGACGGTTGCAGTAGTATCCGTAACGCGCAGAAGCTCTGCACTGGCAAAACCAGCAGCTCTGACTAGGCTTAGAACGGCGCTCACGGATGGACCACACCAATTGTCCAACTGCCCCGCTAGTTCATCCCGCTCATAAAACTCGATGTATGGCAGGGGCGCGCGGATGCCAGCTAGCCACGCTTCACCATCGCTGACAAAAGTATCGACAATGCATCGGTCTCGCGTAACCGCGCAAGCCTTCTCAAGCCCGAGCAATGGGTGCTTCAGATGATATAGCACGCCAAGACAGAGCACAATGTCAAACTGTCCGTCTCGCTGAGGATCGAGCTCATAGATGTCCAATCTGCGGTACTCAACTCGTGAGCCAAATGCGCAGTGCAATGCTCTAAATGTGTCAAGGTCGACGTAGTCAATCGCCATTACGGCCGCACCGCGGCGCTCCATTTCGAACGAATAATAGCCATCCCAGGGTCCGATATCTAGAACCCGCCGGCCAGCCAAGTCCGTCGGAAGTTCAAAGGCCGCTAGGCGTCGCTCTTGGTCTTCAAGTGGCATGGCCCCCTGGAGGACGTCACCTCCCGGCAATCGAAAGCTATGATAAAGCCCGAGACTGGTCAATGTCTCCCGAACGGGATTCATCCGACGCTTCGTGGCCAAGTCCGTTGTTTGTTCCATTTTCGATAGAGCGATTGTAGCGTACGCACGCTATGGGTGCGATCAATCGTTGTCAAACCATCTGATTTGTCAATGCAAGCGGGGGTCCGGGGCGAATAGAAATACTTAAGATCGAGGCGTGTCCTTTCTTCAGCTCTGCCTTTTGTTGCTGGAAACGGCTTCCTGGGTCCGCAGCCCATTCGCATCAACGGCACGACTGGCGAGTGTCTCATTGCGCGAAAGCGAAATGAGCTTTCCTCGAAGAGTGCTGACGTTGGATCCAAGAGTGTTCTCCCGGCTTTTTGCCCAAGACAGCACATCTTGATCGCGGAATCTCCATTGACGGCCGACCCGCAATGCGGGAATCTCTCCCAATTCGGCCCATAAACGAATGGTTCGCGGCGTCACGTGTAGCCAATTGGCGATCTCACGGGTTGAGAGGAATGGCTTCATATCGACTGTCGGCGAGCAAGAGGCTAGTGTCGACCTATTGTACATCCGAATTTCGCAAGAAATGGCCGATAATACTAAATTTCTGAACATTTGCTGGAGAATTATTTACATTGTACTTTTTACAAAACTAGAAATCGAACATCCGTTCGACCGTGTCGCGAGAGTCAACCAGGCATTGGAAGATGTTGTGTTTGCAAAGCCAATCCTTATCGACAACTTCACCTATTGACGCAAGTATTGGCTATATGAATTCTATTGAAGGTATCTCTTTATATTGAGTGTAAGGTGTTTTACATTTCCGTTCCTATCGCGGTGAACGTTAAAGCCGACAACACGGAACCTGTAGTGTCCAATTGTTCCAACTTCTTCAGATCGTGGTTTCCTCACCCGTCGCACAACTCCCTGCTGGTACCCTATCCGAATGCACCGGACGTTTGACCCGTTTCGACTGCTGCTGATTTCAGTCGCCGGTTGGTTGGGCCAACAACAGCGTGACGCCATCGAATACCTCCGCGAGGAGAATCGAGTGTTGCGGGAGCAACTCGGTGACAGGCGACTCCGCTTGAATGACGATCAACGCCGCCGGTTGGCAGCCAAGGCGAAGATGCTCGGGCGTAGCATTCTTCGTGAAA
>CAYUZM010000950.1:0-2911 GCA_964449665.1 uncultured Solibacteraceae bacterium | reverse complement strand
CAGCGTGATCGTTGCCGATGCGCTTGCGCTCTCGTTCATCGCGAGGTCCCGGTACTTCACATAAACGGTCTTCGGCCCATCCCCGCCGCTGACCGCGAAGGTCTTCCCGGTCGAGTATACCTCCCAAACCGCAAACACACCGTTCTCCGACACGCCCATTTGGTCCGCCCCGGAGGCGAACAGCGTGAGGTTCAGAACCTGGCTACCCGTTTACGTTGCGCCGCCGTTGATTCCGCCCGCCCCCCCCGACCTCTACCCCCCTACCCCGGAACGGGCCCCACCCGCCGCTCCACGCCGCCCGCGCCCACCCGCACCACAATCCGGTTCCATGCGAGCGACAGCAGCAATAACGAAACCAGCCCAAATCCCCACGCCAGCCCCAAATCCAGCGCCCACCGCGATCCTCCCTCCCGCTTCACAAACCAACCCACCCACAGCGCCGCGATCACGCCCAGATAAATCCAGCCGTGTTCCATGGCCGGAAGCGTGAACACGGTTCCCTGCCGCGTCTCCTCAACCCGCCAACGCCCCACGCCCGACGTCACAGCGCCTCCGTTCATAACCCGCGATCATACCCCTTCCGCACTTCGCTATCCTCGTTCACATGCGTTCGATCCTCCTCGCCGCCGCCTTTGCCGCCACAGCCTTCCCTCAGGCCATCCCGCGCCCCGGCTTCACCCACGAAACCCCCTTCGGCCCGCAAACCGCCACCGGCAAGTACAAACACCCCGCGTCCCTCACCGAGCTCGACAACGGCGACCTCTTCCTCGCCTACTACGGAGGCCACGGCGACTACCCCCCCCGCACCGCCGTCTATGGCCCCCCCAGGCCCAAAGGCTCCGCCGCCTGGACCGCCCCCGCCAACCTTGCCCCAGACCCCTCCTACTCCGCCGGCAACCCCCTCGCCTGGCAGGCCCCCGACGGCGCCGTCTGGCTCTGGTATGTCGTCCGCCCCGGCGCCACCTGGTCCACCTCCCGCATCGCCGCCAAAATTTCCCGCGACGGCGCGCGCACCTGGTCCGACACCTCCTTCATCACCTTTGAAGAAGGCACGCTCGTCCAGGCCGCCCCCATCGTCCTCACAGATGGCGACTACCTTCTCCCCATCTGGAAAGAAACCGGCCACGACACCGAATTCGTCGCCCCCGACGCCGCCTCGTTCTTCCTCCGCTACAACCCCAAATCGCGTAAGTGGACCGAATCCTCCCGCATCCACTCCCGCATCGGTAACATCGAACCCTCGCCCGTCGAATTGACTCCCGGCCACTTACTTACCTTCAACCGCCGCGCCGGCGGCTACGGTCCGGGAACTCCCGGCTTCCCCGGCTACATCGTGCGCAGCGAATCCCACGACGCGGGCCGCACTTGGTCCCCCGGCGTCGAAACCGAATTCCCCAACCCCAACGCCGCCGTGGCCCTCCTGAAGCTCCAATCCGGCAAACTCCTGCTCGTCTACAACAACAGCCTCACCGACCGCTCTCCCCTTACCGCGGCGATCTCCACCGACAATGGCAAGACGTTCCCGATGCGCTTCAACCTCGCCGAAGGCAAAAACGACTACGCCTACCCGTATCTCATCCAGTCCCGCGACGGAGTCATCCACCTCGTCTATACCTCGCAGCGAAGATCGACGGTAAATCACCTCAGCTTCACCGAGGCGGCGCTGAGCGCGGCGGCAAAACCGTGAGGTAGAGTAAGTACGCCGATATGCGAATGCTGGCCTGCGTCGCGCTCCTCAGCGTTGTCCCGCTCGCCGCGCAACCCTCGCAACCTCCCGCCCTCTCCATCTGCGAGGTACTCAGCAACGTTCGCGCCTTCGACGGCCGCGAGGTCACTCTCACTGGAATCTACGGTGGCAACGAAAACGAACATGGAAGCGGTTTTGGGACCGAAGACTGTGACCGGCGGTTGGTCATCGACGGCAAGGCGTGGCCGTGGGGCTTCGATCTCAGTTGGCTCCCTGGCACGAAACTGCCCGCTTGGCCCCGGCAAAAAGTGGGAGAGAACTTCGTCCTCACCGTTACTGGAACCGTTGTCGTGCGGACCCGCGACGCGAAGCTCGAAGGCCAGGGGCACCAGGGCTGGGCGCCCGCCAGTTTCGTCATGTCACGCATCCTCGACTCCCACGTCGAGCGAGTTGAGGTCCTCTCCGTATGCGACGTCTTTCGCCTGCGCGGCGAGGCCGACGGCAAGACCATCCGAGTCCGTGGACAACTGACTCCCACCAACACGGGCTACTTCCTCCGGCCTCACCAGTGCACATCCAGCGCCGCCATCCCCGCGATCTGGATAAACGGCTACGGCGCACCGAAACCCCTCCACCAGCCCGGACCCGATTGGCAGCGTCTCCTCCAACCCAATTTCGAACGCACCCCCATCTGGCTCATCACCATTCGAGGCCGCATCGAGTTTGCCGCCGAATCCAAAGGCTTTGGTGATGAGTCCCGATTCCCAGTCCAAATCCACCGCCGAAGCGAGCGCGACTACATATCGGCGGAAGACGAGGCAAGGCTCATACGCCAGCCATCACCCCGGCCATAACGACACGTGAAATCCCAATTCCCATGCCAATGAAGAAAACTACCAGACTCGACGCGATAGCCGTGATTGAGCGGTTCCTTGCTGACGCAGGCCAACCGCATGATTGGGACGACTTCACCTCACTCAAGATCGAGCACGATCCCTTTCTCGAATCCGTACGACTGCGGTGCTTTCATCTACGAGACGCTTATCCGCCCAACGCGGGCGATTACTCGTATTGCAATGAAGAGGGTATGGCGGTGCTTGTGAGCATTTTGGATGACCTAAAGTCGAAACGTTAGCAGGATCAGTTCGTTCCTCCGCCGAAATCACCCCATGGTAGTGTCCGCGATTTTGTGTAAGTAGCGTCCGCCCTGTTATGCGCCGTTGT
>CAYUZM010000949.1:0-2912 GCA_964449665.1 uncultured Solibacteraceae bacterium | reverse complement strand
CGAACAGCCCACATGCATTGCTTTGCTCTTGCTCGCATGCTCGCCTGGATATTGGTCATCGTAGCGACGGCAGGAGTTCCGCTGCAGAGCCGAGCCAGGTCGCGCCTGTCTTCGCTTTGCCGACAGTCAGCGGAGACATAGTCGCGCTCCAGAAACTAAGCGGCAAGGTCGTCTACGTCGACTTCTGCGCGTCATGGTGCGCGCCATGCCGCCGCGCATCGGCTCGGCAAAACTACCTGTACGCCGCCTTCACCTCGCTGCTCACGAGTGCCTGCAACTCCTTCACACCAAAGGGTTGCAGGTGCTTGCCGTTCACGTAAAAGTCGGGCGTTTGGGAAACCTTGAGCAGCTTTGCATCGGCCATGTCCTGCTGCATCAGCTTCGCGGTCTCGGGCGCATTCATGTCGCGCTCCAGGCGGGGAATATCGAGTCCCAACCCGGCGACGGACGCCCTCACCAGCTGAGGGTCGGCTTTGTGGTTCATCGCCCAGTTCGACTGCTTCCCCGGCGTCCTCGTGCTCGTCGCCATCGCCATCTCCGGCCTCGGCCTGCTCGTCGGCGGCATCGGCGTCATGAACATCATGCTCGTCAGCGTGACAGAACGAACCCGCGAAATCGGAATTCGAAAGGCCATCGGAGCCCGCAAGTTCGACATCATTGTCCAGTTCCTCATGGAAGCCATCACCCTCACCGGCCTCGGTGGCGTGATCGGCCTCGTCTTTGCCACTCTGGTCACCATGCTGATCGGCGTGCTCGTTCCGTCGCTTCCCAGCGAAGTCCCCATGGCCGCCGTCGTCGCCGGCCTCGGCGTCAGCGTCTTCGTGGGCGTCTTCTTCGGCGTCTGGCCCGCCGTCAAAGCCGCGCAGCTCGACCCCGTCGAAGCGCTGCGCTACGAGTAGGACCGCCCGCGGGACTCTCGACGCCGCAAGTGTCTCTCCGCGCGGCACTGGCCCAGCGGCGCGATGTATACTATACATCGTGAAGCGAACCCAGCTCTATCTCGACGACGATCTCTGGGAAGCCCTCCACGCCCGTGCCCGTGAAACCGGCACTACACTCTCCGAACTCGTCCGCACGGCTGCCCGCGAGCGCTACCTCCCCTCAAAAGAGGCCCGCCGGAAGGCGTTCCTCGACATCGTCGGCATTCGTAAAGACTGGCCCGAATCCATCGACAGCACCGAGTATGTGCGCCAGTTCCGCAGCGGCTCCCGCCGCAAACGCCTCGGTCTTCCGTGAACGTCCTCGTCGATTCCGACATCTTGATCGAGGTGACTCGCGCCCGCGATGCCCACTTCATCGGCCAATGGCTCGCCCTCGGGCGATCGGATCATCAGGTCTTCTGCTCCCCGATTTCGATCGCCGAAGTCTGGCACGGTGCCCGGCCTAAAGAACACGCCGCCATCGAAGCGATCTTCGAAACCCTGGTCTGCCTCCCCGCCGGCCCCGCCATCGGCCGCCTCGCGGGCGACCTGCTCCACTTCTACTCCAAGCGCCACTCCCTCGACATCGCCGATGCCCTCATCGCCGCCACCGCCATCACCCACGACGCCTCCCTCTGGACCCGCAACCGCAAACACTACCCCATGAAGGCCCTCACCTTCTACTAACCCAAGCCACCCCGCCTACCCCTTCGCCGCCACAAACCGCAGCCGCACCGCCTTCACCCCCTCCTTCACCGCCACCGGCTTGCACACCAGCTGCACCGTATCCGCCCCCGCCACCACCCGCGTCACCACCCGCTCCGCATCCAGCCCCGTCAGCACCAACACCCGGTCCGACGGCGCGAACATCTCCACCACCCGCAACGTCTCCCCCGCCGCCACGCACTGCACCAAAAGTTCCCGGTCGTCCTTCAACGCCGCCTGCATCTTCTGCACCTCGGCCATAATCAGCGCCGCCGGACCTTCGCTCGCCGGCCCCGCCCCCGGCTCCCCCTTCCCGCCCTCGGCCGCCTTCGAGCCCCCCATCAACTCGTCCACCTGCGCCCCCAGCGCCTCTTTCGCAATCTGTTTCGTCAGGTCGCCTAAACTCATGTCCCCCTCAGCCTACCCCAATCCCACCCGTCCGCACACCCACGCTTCCGATCCCCTACCGCAGCAGGTGCGGCGCCACAATGTCCAGGAATTCCCGTGGCGCAATTACCTTCGTCCCCTTCCAGAACTTCGGGAAGTGACGCACATTCCCGCTCACCAGATAATCCGCCCGCGCCGTATCGGCGCACTCCAGAAAATTGTTGTCGTCCGGATCTTTCGTCACGTGCAGCGCGCGAGAAGGCTTCACTGTGCGCGACCTGCTCTCAATGAACTGCATCAGCTGCTGCCGCGGCCCCTTGCGAATTTTCAACTCGCGCCGTGCCAGAAGGTCATGGTACTCGGCCAGCACGGCGACGGATACGTACAGCTTTGCTGGTTTCGTGGTGGCCAGCAGCAGAACCGTCCGCTGCAACCCTTCCGGCTTAATCGCCGCTGAAATCACGACGTTCGTGTCGCGCACCAGCCGTAGCGCGATCATCCGCGCTTGCGCTCTTGCGCCCGCACCGCCTTGATCGCACGGTCGATCTGCCGCGACGTCAGCTTACTGGCGCCGCTGCGCCGCGACTCCTCACCGATCAGCCGCAGCACCTCGGGTTCCGGCGCCGCAAGCCGCGCGTAATCGCCAATGCTGAGCAGTACGGCCTGCGGCGTGCCCCGCTTTTCAATCACGAGCGAGCGCTGTTCGTCCTCCACCCGCTGCAACAGTTTGCCGAAGGAGGTACGGGCGGTCAGCGCCGAAACCACGATACGCTCACTCTTCCCGCGAGGTTGCATTCGAACTCTCCAGTTCAATTTTCCGATTTGTGCATTTCGCACGCAACCAATCATCTATGTGGGCGCTGCCCCAGTCAAGCCATAATTTAGGACCTAATCGGCGCT
>CAYUZM010000948.1:0-2913 GCA_964449665.1 uncultured Solibacteraceae bacterium | reverse complement strand
CCTCGCGATCCCGAAATCGAGCAGTTTCGGTTCGCCATCGGGCGTCACCAGAATGTTTCCGGGCTTCAAATCGCGATGAACGATTAAGTGCCGGTGCATGTATGCGACCGCCTCGCACACTTTCAGGAAAAGTCCCACCTTCTCGCGTACGCCCATGCCAGCCGTGAACTCATCCACCGGACGGCCTTCGACATACTCCATCGCCAGATATGGCTGCCCATCCTCCATGTGGCCCGCATCCAGCAGCCGGGCGATGTTGGGATGGTCGAGTTCGGCCAAAATCTGCCGCTCCAGCAGGAAGCCCTCGCGCTGCGTTTCGCGAAGTCCGGGCCTCAACAGCTTCACCGCCGCCCGTTGCATCACCTCCCCGTCGACGCGCTCTGCCAGATATACGACTCCCATCCCGCCGCGGCCAATCACACTTTTCAACTGGAACGCCCCACAACGCAGTCCACCCGCATCGAACATTGCGAGCGCCGTTGCGGCGGCCATGCCGATGTCGCGCGACAACGTGTGGCCTCTTTGCGAATCGAAGGCCACCAGCTCTTCCACTTGATTCCTGATCTCGGCGTCCACTTGGTTGCGCTCAAAGTAACGGACACGGTCCGCTGCGGCCAAATCGGCCACTTCGTGAAACAACTCCTGAACCCGTTCCGTCACCGCGCAAGTTCCTTGTGGAGCCACGCTTGCGCCACGCGCAGTTGCCTTCTCGCCACATGCACGGAGATGGAAAGCACAGATGCCGATTCCTCGGCAGTCATGCCGCCGAAGTAGCGCATCTCGACCAGCTGGGACTGTAGGGTATTTGATTGCGCAAGCCGCGTCAGTGCCTCATCCACTGCAAGTATCGTGTCATCCGCTGAGCGTCCCGTATCGCCAATACCCGATAGCTGCGCCTCCGATACCGCCGACCTTTTGCCGGCCTTGCGCGCCCGCCCCATATCCACCAGCACCTGCCGCATCAGACGCGATGCAATCCCATAGAAGTGTGCCCTGTTTTCGTAGTTCGGATGTGCCCCGCCTGCCAGTCTGAGAAACGCCTCATGAACCAGGGCCGTGGTCTCCAGCGGCTTGCTCATTCCTTCGCGCCGCAGGTGTCCTGCCGCCAGTTTCTTCAGCTCATCGTAGACAACGGGGATTAGTAACTCGAGCGCCTGTTCGTCGCCCAGGTGAACCCGCCTCAGAGTCTCCGTGATCTGCATGGCCGTCAGTGTGCAAAATACTACCAGATAGGCGCCATATAAACTAGTAGGTCATGCCTTCTCTTTCGCGGCGCGCCGTGCTCGCCGCCGCTGCGCCCCTCCTCGCCCAAACTCCCGCTGCACTCAACACGATCACGGTCGACCCCAAGCCCATTTTCGATATCTCGCCCCACTTCTATATGCAGTTCATGGAGCCGTTGGGCGCTACGGACTCCTCGGTCGAGGCCGGATGGGACTACGAGATCAACGACTGGCGCGCCGATTTCGTAGGCATAACGCGCGAACTTGCCCCGCAAACCATGCGCTGGGGCGGCCTGTTTTCGCGCTACTACCGTTGGCGCGAGGGTATTGGCCCGGCGGCCCAACGCCCCACCATGCGGAACTACGTTTGGGGCGGCATCGAATCCAACCGCGTCGGAATTCACGAATTCGCCGGCTTCTGCAAAGCGGTGGGCGCCGATCCACTGCTTTGCATCAACTTCCAGGGTGACGGCTTCCAAACCTATCGCAACAAGCCGGAAGGCGACCGCACAGCGGGCCCTGAAGAGGCTGCCGACTGGGTCTCCTACTGCAACGATCCGGACCACGCCGAACGCCGCCGCAACGGCTCCGCGCAGGCGTTCCACATCAAGCTCTGGCAACTTGGCAACGAAACTTCCTACGGCAAGGGCGGCTTCACGCTGGAGGAATCCATCCGCGCCACCATCGCCTTCGCCGAGGCGATGAAGAAGCGCGACAGCGCGGTGCGGCTCATTGGATGGGGCGACCATGGCGAAACGCCGGCGGGCCGCTCGCTGTGGGCTCCCGAACTGGTGAAGCAGGCAGGCGAGCATATCGAACTCGTGGCCATGCACATGATGGGACAATCGCCCACCCGCTCCGACACGATCCTGCGCGGCTATGAGTATCAGAAGGACCCCGCCCGCGCCTGGGGGGAACTTCTCGAACTCGCCGCGCGCGTCCACACACGCCTCGCCGAAATGGAGCACATGCTGGCCACGGTCGATTCCAAACATGGCATCGCCGTGACCGAAGGCCACCTCTCGCTCCAGCCGCACAACGCCAACCCAATTCTCACAGAATGGCTCTCGGCGGCCTATCATGCGCGCTCGATGAACGCGTACCTGCGCCACGGCGCGCGCGTTCGCATCTGTACGGGAGCCGATTTCGCAGGCAACCGGTGGACGGTGAACGCCGTCACCATGCAGACGCCGCGGGGCGTTTCCTATCTGCAACCCGTCGGCGCCATTATGCGGCTTTATCGGCGGTATCACGGAACGCACGGCGCCAATGTCTCCGCAGCCCCGCCCCCGCTGCACATTGCCGCCTCGCTTGGCATCGACCCGGTCATTCTTCAGAACCGGTTGGGCCCGACACCGAGCCTTCTGCACGTCGTAAGGAAGAGAAAGTATGCTCAACGGGTAGATCAAGATATGTCAGAGGGACAAGATCGGAACGGCCATGGGAGCGACAAGCAGCCCGGCGACTAGTCACTTGTCGGTCCCGTTCGTGAGAACTGGCAGGGAAATGAGACCATGCAGATTGTTATTGCAGGCGGAACGGGGTTTATCGGTCGCCCCCTATGCGCCGCTCTCTGTAAGGAGGGGCATCGGGTCACCCTCCTCACAAGAAGGCTTGAAGCGGAACGGCCCTGTGGCTTAGCCGTCACGGCAATCGAGTGGAATGCCAGAGATTCGGGAGCCTGGGAGCA
>CAYUZM010000947.1:0-2915 GCA_964449665.1 uncultured Solibacteraceae bacterium | reverse complement strand
CGTTTCGCGCTCCAGAATGCCCGCGCGCGTCCCGTCGTCCAGGTGCGCCGCCGCGCGCGTGTACACGCTATTCTCCGCCGTGTCGTCCGGGAAACGCTCACCCAGAATCACGCGCACCAGATTGTACGGACTGGCCGCGAGATACCGCTCGCGCATGTCCGGATAGATCTTGTCGTAGGGCTGCGTGATGAGCGCGGCCGGGTCGCCCGCTTTCGAAGAGTACCGGTAGGCGTGGAACGGGTGGATGTGAGCCATGGCAGTCAATGATATAAACAATGTTATCCATGCGAACCGCTGCAGTCCTTTTGGGGATCATTTCTCTGCTCGGCCTCTTGGCGGCGCAATCGCCGTCGAAAAGGGTCGATTTCGCGCGCGATGTGCATCCGATTCTGTCGGATAACTGCTATGCCTGCCACGGTCCGGACGAATCGAAGCGCATCGCCGGCGTGCGATTCGACACGCGCGACGGCGCTTTCGCCAAAGGTCCTAGCGGCCCGCTGATCGTTGCGGGCGATCCCGCCGCCAGCCGCCTGTTCGTGCGCGCCTCGCACGCCAAACCCGCGATGCGCATGCCTCCCGCGGTGTCGGGCAAAACGCTCACCGATGCGCAAATCGCCACGCTCAAGCTGTGGATCGAGCAGGGCGCGCCCTGGAAAACGCATTGGAGCTACGCGCCGCCCGTGCGGCCGCAACCGCCCGCCGTCAAAAAGGAATCTTGGGTCCGAAATCCAATCGACCGCTTCGTGCTGGCGCGCCTGGAAGCCGAAGGACTCGCCCCGCAAGGCGAAGCGCCGCGCTCCACCCTCATCCGCCGGCTCGCCTTCGACCTCACCGGCCTGCCGCCCACGCCCGCCGACGTCGAGGCCTTCCTCGCCGACAAGCGCCCCGATGCTTACGAGCGCATGGCCGACAAGTACCTCGCCTCGCCGCAGTATGGCGAACGCATGACCATGATGTGGCTCGACCTCGCCCGCTACGCCGACACTCACGGCTACCACATCGACTCGCACCGCGACATGCACAACTGGCGCGAATGGGTGATCAACTCCTTCAACCGCAACCAGCGCTTCGACGAGTTCACGCAGTGGCAGATCGCCGGCGATCTGATGCCAAAGCCGTCGCGCGAACAACTGCTCGCCACCGGCTTCCACCGCAACCACATGATCAACTTCGAAGGCGGCGCGATCCCGGAGGAGTATCAAACCGAGTACGTCGTCGACCGGGTCGAAACCACCTCGAACGTTTGGATGGGCATGACCATGGGCTGCGCCCGCTGCCACGACCACAAGTACGATCCCATCAAGCAGAAAGAGTTCTACGAGTTCTTCGCCTTCTTCAACAACATCGACGAAAAGGGGCTCGACGGCCGCAAAGGCAACGCCGAACCGCTGCTGCGTCTTTCGACGCCCGAACAGGAAGCGCGCCTCCAGCGCCTGCTCAACGACATCGATGTCTACGAGGCGCTCACCCATGAGAAGACCATCGCACCGGACGTCGAAGCCTGGGAAAAGCAGGCGCTCGCCACGCTCGCCAAGCCGGAGCGCGACGGCCTGGAACTGCACTTGGAAACCGACAACGCCTTCACCGACGCCAGTGGTCACTACCGCCACGCCATCGTCGAACGCGGCGAAGTCACGTTCGCCGAAGGCGCCGTGCAACGGTCGGCCGTGTTCAGCGGCGAATCGCAAATGCAGTATGCCGGGGCCGGTGAAATGGGCCCCGTGCTGGCGTCCAACAAGCCATGGACCGCCGCGTTCTGGTTCCGCAGCGGCACCATCCAGGAGTCCGGCCTGCTGCAGATGCGCGAACCGGGCGACGCAAAACGCGGACTCGAGGTCCTGCTCGAAGCCTCGCAGCCCATCGGCGATCTGCGCCGCGGCGTGAAGCCGGCGCTGCGCATCGCGAGCGCGTGGCCCTCGGACGCGCTCTACGTACGCACGCGCGATTTCGTGTGGACGACCGCCAAGGAAGCCGGTTCCACATGGCATCACGTCGGCGTCGTCTACGACGGCTCGGCAAAGGCGTCGGGCGTCACCGTCTACATCGACGGTGTGAGCGTGCCCACCGAAACCATGCGCGATTCGCTGCGCTCCAAAGTGATCTCGACGCGGCCTCTCGAAATCGGCAACAAGCAACTCGGTTCCCTCTATAAAGGACAGCTCGACGACATTCGCATTTACAGCCGCGCGCTTCCGGCCGCCGCCTTCGCCCAAATCGGCGAGCAGGAACCGGTACGGGCCGCCTTCGCCCTGAGCCCCGGCATCCCCTTCGGCAAGCGCCCGCGCGAGTCCCGGCTCCGCATCGCCGACTACTACCTGCGCCACGCCGCGCCCGCCGCCGATCGCGAAGACTACGCCCGCCTGCTCGCCATGCGCGACGAACGCGATGCGCTTCTCAAAGAAATTCCCACCACGATGGTCATGTCCGAGCGCCCCACGCCCCGCGCCACGTTTGTTTTGGGCCGCGGCGACTACCGCAACAAGACCGTAGAAGTGAAGCCCAGCACGCCCGCCATGCTGCCGCCGATGCCCGCCAACCTGCCACGCAACCGGCTGGGCCTGGCGCAGTGGCTCACCAGCAAAGAACATCCGCTCACCGCCCGCGTTACCGTGAATCGTTTCTGGCAGATGTATTTCGGCACCGGCATCGTGAAAACGGCCGAAGACTTCGGCTCGCAAGGCGACCCACCTTCGCATCCCGAATTGCTCGACTGGCTGGCGGCCGAGTTCATCGAATCCGGCTGGAACGTGAAGGCGATGCAGAAGCTGATCGTCACCTCGGCCGCCTACCGGCAGAACTCGTCGGGGCCGGAGACGCTGCTCGAACGCGACCCCGAGAACCGCCTGCTCGCGCGCGGCCCGCGTTTCCGCCTGCCCGCCGAATCCGTGAGCACGCTCAAGGAACACGCCATCCGC
>CAYUZM010000946.1:0-2916 GCA_964449665.1 uncultured Solibacteraceae bacterium | reverse complement strand
TGATTTTTTCCAGCACCGAACGATCGATTTCCACCCGCGTGCCGCGGAATTCGATCCCCCAATCGACTTAATGAGGCAAATATCGTCCACCTTCGCCGCCAGCTTCGGGAACAGGTCGCTCACCCACGCCCCGCTTTGTCCGTATTGCTTGAAGCCCCACGGCGACTGCAGCAGATTGAACGTCTCGCTCGATACCACCTTCGGGCGCGCAAATGGCAGCGGCTTCCCATGGTCGCGCTTCAATAGCGGCTTGTAGTCGAACGTGTCCACCTGCGACGGACCGCCATGCATGAACAGGAAGATCACGCGCTTGGCCCGGGCAGGGAAGTGCGGCGCCTTCACGGCCAGCGGATCCACCGCCGCCCGCGCCTGCTCCTGCCCCATCAGTCCCGCCAGCGCCAGGCCGCCAAAGCCCGCGCTCGACACGCGCAATAAATCGCGCCGCGAAAGTGTCTGGTTGAGATATGCGTTCCAGTGCCGGTTCATAGTCGTTAGTTCAGGTACACAAATTCGTTCGAAGCCAACAGCGACTTACAAAAGCTCTGCCAACCCTTCGTCCGGTCGCCCTTCCATTCCTTCTCCATCCGCGCCACAAAGGTCAAACCCTGGTCGATCTCCTGCGGCGTCGGCGGCCTCGACAGCGCCCGCTCATACGCCTCTCTCACGCGCTGTTCATCGGTCAATTCCGAACGCCCCAGCAGACTCTCGGCCATTTTCAACGAATGCTTGAGCATCACCGAGCTGTTCATCATAAACAGCGCCTGCGGCGCCACCACTGTCGCGTCGCGATCGCCATTCGACATCGTCGGGTCCGGCAGATCGAACGCCTGGAAAACCTCGTACAACGAACTCCGTACCACGGGCACATACACTCTGCGAATCGGACGGTCGCAAGCCACGCTCCCGCCCCGGGCCGTATTCGCCACATACTGCCGGTCTTTGTAAGTCAACAGACTTCCCCCCATATCGAACTTCAACTCGCCCGACGTCCGCATAATCCCGTCGCGAATTTCTTCGGCCTCCAACCGCCGCCGCGGCATGCGCCACAACAGCGAATTCTCCGGATCCACCTCCGCCGCCTTCGCATCCAGCTCGCTGCTCATCTGGTACACGTTCGACAGCATCATCATCCGGTGCATCTTCTTCACGGACCAGCCCTGCTCCACGAACCGCACCGCCAGCCAGTCCAGCAGCGGCTGATTCACCGGCGCCGTGCCCAGCCGTCCAAAGTTGTCCACGCTCGGCACAATGCCGCGCCCAAAATGCCCGCGCCAAATCCGGTTCACCATCACCCGGCTCGTCAACGGATGATCTTTTGAAGTCATCCACTGCGCCAGTTGCAGCCGCCCGCTTTCGTTCCCGCTCAGCGCCACATCGGTGCCGCCCGGAATCGCGCTCAGGAAGTGCCGCGGCACCTTCTCGCCCAGCGTCCAATGGCTTCCGCGCACATGTACCGGAATGTCCTCAATCTTCTCGCCTTCCACGACACCCATCGCCTTGGGAAACTCCGGCGTCGCAGCCTCCAGCGCCTTCGCTTCCTCGTCCATCTGCTTCAATTGTTCTCGTACCGCCGCCGCATAATAACGGCGCGCGTCTTCCGGCGCGCGAAACGGCCCGAACTTCTCTTTCAAAAACTCCGCCAGCGCCTTGATGCCCGCGTCGTCGCTCGTGTCTCCCTCCGCCGCCGCCCGCCGGAACAACTCGTCATACCTCGCCGCCAGCGTCTCAGGCGTCGCAAATGTCTGCCCCGCGAACAGTGCCTTCACCGGCGTCGCCCAATCCTCCATCCGCGCGCTCGTCCCTTGAATCTCCCACGCGTACAACACCGAAGCCGCCGCCCCATTCGACCGCTTCAAATGCTCCACCATCTGATCCAGAAATCCCGGATTCACGCCATACTTCGCCGCCACCTGCACAATGTTCAATGGCGCCCGCTCCAACGTATTCGGCGCCAGCATCAGCTTCGTGAAGTACGGAAACCGCGACGCATGCTCCAGCCGGATCACGTTCTCGCCCGCCTGCAACGGCACAATCGCCACATACGACCACCCATCCACCTCGGGCGAAGCCGCCCGGTTCTGAATCGGCGGCGCGCCCCTCTTCATCCACACGCCGTTCACATAGACATCGGCCGTCCCCGCGCCCTTCTCCTGATCCAGCACGTCCAACTGATATTCGCCCGCCTTCGCCACCGTAACCTTGTACTCGGCATAGTGCGGACCCTTCACATCCTTCACCGTGTTCGCCTTTGCCCGCTCCAATTTGCGCGGCACGTTGCCGGCCGCGAACGAACCCGCCTCGATCTCCACCGCGCCCGCCGCCGTCTCCACCGGCGCCACCTGCACCTGCTCATCCCGCTGCACATGCGCCGCCGCCAAAAGATAAGCGCCCACCCGGTTTACCGCCTCGGCCGCCAGTTTCTTGTTCTCCGCGCCCGTAATCTTTCCCATCTCCTTGCGCTTGGCCGCCACCTTCGCCTCGTGCGCCGCCAGCCGCTCGCGGTCCTCCTTCGGCGCCAGCACATACTCGTGCCATTGCGCGACCACCTTGAAGTTCTCCATCGTCTTCGAGCTTTTGAAAATGCCCGCCAGCGCGTAGTAATCCTTCGTCGGAATCGGATCGAACTTGTGGTCGTGGCACCGTGCGCAGCCCACCGTCATCCCCATGAACGCCCGTGCCGTCGTGTCCAGTTGCTCATCCACAATGTCCATCTGCATCTTCACCGGATCGTCTTCGGCCAGCATCTTCGCGCCAAGCGAGAGGAACCCCGTCGCCGTCCAGCGCTCGAACATCGTGTTCAAATCATCGGTAGCCGGCAACAAATCCCCGGCCAGTTGTTCCTGAACAAACTGATCGAACGGCTTGTCTTTATTGAACGCCGCAATCACGTAGTCGCGATACCGGAACGCATTTTTA
>CAYUZM010000945.1:0-2919 GCA_964449665.1 uncultured Solibacteraceae bacterium | reverse complement strand
CGACAGGTCCAGGAAGAGGCCCTCGAAGCCGCCCGCGCCGCCGTCGCCGAACAGCAGCAGGCCGTCGCCCGCCTGGCCGAAGAACACTCCGCCCGCCGCGTCCAGGTTGCCGAACGTGAAGAGCGCCGCCGCAGCGAACGCGCCGCCCAACAGCGCCTCGAACACCAAACCGCCGACCTCACCCGCCGCCGCCAGGAAATCCTCGCCGAAATGGAGCGCCTCGGCGTCGAGCGGAACCGCCTGCTCAACGACAACATCGAGCTCGACAAACGCGGCACCGAGCTTACTGGACTCCTCGAATCCGGCGAAGCCGCCGTCCAGACCCTCGCCGCCGCCGAACAGCAGCACCGCGAAACCCTCGCCACCCTCGACGAAGCCCTCCGCCAGATGCGCACCCAGGTGCAGGCCGCCCAGGAAAAGCGTGCCCAGGTGGAAATGGCCCTCGTCGAAAAACGGGCCGCCCTCACATACCTCGACGAAACTTGCCGCAAAGAGCTCAACCTCTCCATCGCCGAACTGAACCAGGCCATCCAGGAAAGCGGCCAGGTCAGCGACGCCGTACCCGACGAAGTCACCCTCCTCGAAGCCGAAGAGAAGTACACCTCGCTCAAGCAGCGCATCGAAGCCCTCGGCGGCGTCAACCCGCAAGCCCTCGAAGAGTACGAAGAAGCCCAGCGCCGCTACGACTTCCTCAACACCCAGCGCCAGGACCTGCTCGACTCCGTCCGCGACACCGAAAAGGCCATCCAGGAAATCGACGTCGAATCGAAGAAGCGCTTCTCCGAAGCCTTCGCCATCATCAACCAGAGCTTCCGCGAAACCTTCGAGAAGCTCTTCGGCGGCGGCATCGCCGAAATGCGCCTCACCGACGAGACCAACGTCATCGACTCCGGCATCGACATCGTCGCCTCACCCCCCGGCAAGCGCCTCCAGAACGTGCTCCTGCTCTCCGGCGGCGAGAAGGCCCTCACGGCCATCAGCCTGCTCATGGCCATCTTCCGCTACAGCCCCAGCCCGTTCTGTATCCTCGACGAAGTCGACGCCCCGCTCGACGAACCCAACATCAAACGCATGATGGGCCTGCTCCGCGAAATGAGCGACCAGACCCAGTTCATCATCATCACTCACGCCAAGCGAACCATGGAGGCCGCCGGAACCATGTTCGGCGTCACCATGCAGGAACCCGGCGTCTCGCGGCTGGTCAGCGTCAAATTCAACCACGCGCCGCCCCCGCCGCCCCAAGGAATGAACATGCCGGTCATGCGCCAATAGCGAGCCACCCCTCGCCCCGCGCCGGCATCTCAACAGCCCATCTCCCCCAAATTGCCACCTCCCCGGACCGGGGTTGCAGGCGAAGCTTGTCCCCAGACCAGCCTTCGCCCCAACCCCGGCAGGATGTGGATTCCGCAACCGGCCTGCTGGCGATCAGCCGCCCCAGCGCCGCGAATCAACGCCCACGAGAAATTGCCCGAATGCGAGCGATGACGAAGTAATACAATTCGGCAAGGATCTTGCGGACAAATATGGCTTCGAGTTCAACCCCTAATACAGATTTTTTTACCATCGCTCCTTCGCTGTCTCCGCAGGCGTTCGATGGCGCCATAGATGAGGATCTGCTACGCATCGGACGCTCGATTCTGCGAGGAGAGCGAGCGCCGCCACAACCTGTTCGAGTTGATCAGGTTGCTGGACGGAAACCTGGTGATTTCATTTGGACAGCGATTGGGCCAGCAATCAATAAGCGAATGAAGGCGCTGCTCGATGGGGGCCATGTTTCCGGCTGGCGGCCATATGAAGTGACAGTATACAACTTGTCTGGAGAACGTATTTCGGAATACTTTGGCTTGTCCGTGGTTGGCCGATGTCAGTCTATTCGAATCGACAAAGGGGACGCTGCAGTCATTTACAAATCTGGAGTCAGGGCTGATCTTCCTTACTACAAGGGACTCCTGGTAGATCTCAGCACCTGGGATGGATCCGACATTTTCATCGCCGCCGATGGCGAGACTGGACATATCTGTATAACTCGTAACCTTCGAGATATCTTAGTGCGAGCCAAGGCAACAGGTCTTATAAATACTCCCGCTCCTGATGTAACCGCTCCAGCCCTCGATAAGCCGAAAATCATGAAATAGTTGGCGATACCGCCCCGATGCGCAGTCATTGGGTTGTCTCAGTCTCAAACTGCTGGAGGGAGAGTGAAGGTTGCAGGCTTGACGGTCACCAGAGCTATGCGCCAATCGAACAGACGAGATAGCCAGACCCGCGGCGGCCTGGTCCACGCGTCCTGACGGCAGGCCTTCGCCTCGCGCTCTTGGCAGAGCGCAAGTTGGCGGCGGAGGAAGATAATCCCGGCAAGAAGGCGGACGCGAGAAACAATAGGCATTGAAGTACGCGAATCAAGCGGGGATTGTACACTGAGCATGGACTGGACCAATCCAATTGACGCATCAGATCGTGCTCGATACAAACGTCCTGGTTGCGGCTCTTCGCTCCCGTCGCGGAGCATCCCATCGTTTGCTGATGACGATTGAGGATGGAACCTGGACGGCCAACGTCTCGGTGGCGCTCGCCCTCGAATACGAGGACGTTCTCAAGCGGGGCCTCACTGCCCTGACGGCGGAGGACGTGGACGACTTCCTGGAATACCTATTCATGCGTTCGAACCTGGTTCCGGTCTTCTTCCGATGGCGGCCCGCATTGCCCGATGCGGACGATGATCGTATCCTGGAGGTGGCTGTGCGTAGCCAAGCGATGGTCGTCACGTTCAACACGCGCGATTTTGGTGCCGCGGAGCAATTCGGAGTGCGGGTGATTTCGCCCGGCTAGCTTCTGGCGATGATGGAGAGTTCTTGATGGCATTGAGCATCAACGTGCCTGAGGATCTATACCAAAAAGCGGCGGAAATCGCGGCTGCCG
>CAYUZM010000944.1:0-2924 GCA_964449665.1 uncultured Solibacteraceae bacterium | reverse complement strand
TTCTCCGCCGTCGGCCTGCGGCCCGGCTATGAAGTGGGCGAAGAGATCGTCTACGACGTGCGCACCAACTACGAGATGAAGCACCCGAAGGACAGCCGCGTGATGGCGCCGCAGTTCCTCATTGCTTCGACCGCGCCGGTCAAGATTCCCGCCGATGACCGCCGCCGCGATGCGCTGGCCGAGTGGTTGGTCTCTAAGGAGAATCCGTTCTTCGCCAAAGCGATGGCCAATCGCGTCTGGAGCTACTTCCTCGGGCGCGGCATCATCGATCCTGTAGACGACATTCGCGCCTCGAATCCACCCGTGAATCCGCAGTTGCTCGACGCGCTCACCAAGGATCTGCTCGACCACAACTTCGACATCCAACACCTGATGCGCACCATCGTGAAGTCGCGCACCTATCAGGCTTCGTTCCAGACCAACGAATGGAACGCGGGCGATGCCGACAACTTCTCGCACGCCATGCCGCGCCGTATGCCCGCCGAGGCGTTGATGGACGCCGTGGAACAGGCCGCAGGCGCGCGCCCGAAGTTCCCCGACGTTCCCGAGGATACGAACGCCTCGCAGTTGCCCGATCCGCACGTCGGCGCCGACGGCTTCCTCGATCTGTTCGGACGTCCGTCGCGCGAATCGGTGTGCGAGTGCGAGCGGCGCAGCGATTTCAGCCTGCCGCAGGCGTTGAACCTCGTGAACGGCAAGACGATATCCGATGCCGTGGCCGACCCGAAGGGGCGCGTCACCAAGAACGTACTGGCCGGAAAATCGGACGCGGCAATGGTCGAGGATCTCTATCTCGCCACGCTGACGCGCTTCCCGACGAAGGCCGAAAGCGAGCGCGCCGTGAAGTATCTGGCGGGCGGTTCGCGCGCCACCCGCGCGCAGGACCTGCTGTGGGCCCTTCTCAACAGCAAGGGATTCCTTTACATTTATTAGAAAGCTGGTGCACCGCCGGGACGCCGCGCCCGAACGGTCGAGACGTTGAGAGAGCGAAGGAGCAGAAGCCATGTTGAACATTCCTGGACGCGCCGGGCGCACCTGTGAAGGACCCACGCGCCGCGAGTTGATGCGCATCGGGTCGCTGGGCCTTGCCGGCTTGCACCTGCCCGGCTTCTTCCGCTCGCAAGCGGCGGCAGCGGCCACGAACACCGCGGGCAAGTACGCCGGCGCGCGCGGCTTCGGCAACGCCAAGAACGTCATCATGATCTTCCTGCAGGGCGGCCCCAGCCACATCGATATCTGGGACCCCAAGCCCGACGCCCCGTCGAACATTCGCGGCGAGTTCAAGCCGATCAAGACGAAGATTCCCGGCACGTGGATCGGCGAGCATATGCCGATGATGGCGGACACGATGGATAAGGTGACGCTCATCCGCTCGATGAGCTACACACCCAACGGGCTGTTCAACCATACGGCCGCCATCTATCAGATGCTCACCGGCTACCCGCCGGACAAGGTGTCGCCCTCCGGCCAGTTGGAGCCGCCGAACGGGGCCGACTTCCCCACCGCGGGCAGCCACGTGAGCAAGCTGAAGCCGCTCACCGACGCCATGCTGCCATTCGTGGAACTTCCGCGTCCGCTGCAAGAGTCGGGCATCATCGGCAAGGGCGGCGCGGCCGGCTTCCTCGGCAAAGCGTACGACCCCTACCGGCTCTATCAGGACCCGGCGCAGAAGGTGACCATCGACGACCTCGCGCTGCGCAAAGACATTCCCGCCGAGCGTTTGAAGGACCGCTTTGAACTGCTGAAGGGCATCAACGGCTCGATGCCGGAACTGGAAAAGGCGCTGAACGCCTCCGCCGTCGATGAATACTACGGCAAGGCATACGACCTTGTGCTGAGCGGCAAGGCGCGCGACGCGATGGACCTGAGCAAAGAGTCCGACAAGATGCGCGAGCGCTACGGCATGCACACGTTCGGGCAGAGCACGCTGATGGCGCGCCGCCTCATTGAAGCCGGCACGCGCTTCGTGCAGGTGAACTGGCCATCGGTGGCCAACGGCGATCCGGAAAAGACGGCCTGGGACACGCACGCGGCCAACTTCGGTCCATTGAAGAATCTGCATTGCCCGAAGCTGGACCGTTCGCTTTCGGCGCTGCTCGACGATATGGATCAGCGCGGCCTGTTGAAGGACACGATGGTGGTCGCCATCGGCGAATTCGGCCGCAGCCCGCGCATGGGCGTCTCCACCAGCGGCAACTCGAACAGCCCCGACGGACGCGACCACTGGCCGTATTGCTACAGCGGCATCGTGGCCGGAGCGGGCATCGCGCGCGGCATGCAGTATGGCGAATCCGACGCCACCGCTTCCAGCCCCAAAGAGAAACCCGTGCATCCGAACGACCTGCTGGCGACCATCTACTACGCGTTGGGCATCGACCCCGAGATGGAGATCCGCAACCACCTGAACCAGCCGCGCGAACTGGTGAAGGGCAAGATCGTCACGGACCTGTTCGCATAAGCCATGAGAATCGCCACGGCCCTTGCGGCCACCTTGCTATCGGTGTGCCTGCCACTCACCGCACAGAAGGTGGGCGAACCGCTGCCCGAATGGATGCCAGGCACGCTCGACATTCACCAGATCAACACCGGCAAAGGGAACAGCGCGCTGTTCGTGCTGCCCGACGGCACAAGCTTGCTGGTGGACGCGGGCGACGGTTCGCACAAGCCGCCGCGCGGCACGCCGCCCAAGCCCGACGGCTCGCGCAAGGCCGGCGAATGGATCGCGCGCTACGCCAAGCATATGCTGCGGCACGACGCCGCGCCGGCGCTCGACTACGCCTATCTGACACACTTCCATGACGACCACATGGGCGGCATCACCGACGTGCCCCAACACATCCCCATTCGCGCGTTGATCGATCGCGGCTGGCCGAGCTACGACTATCCGGCGCCGATGAACGGCCTGGCCGGCTATCGCGCCTTCG